>CAIQPA010000049.1 GCA_903873545.1 uncultured delta proteobacterium | reverse complement strand
GTCAGCGACCTCGCGGAAGAAGGCCCAGTCGACGAAGCGCGGGTAGGCAGTGGTGCCAGCGAAGATGAGCTTGGGCTTCACCTCGTGGGCGATGCGCCGCACCTCGTCGTAGTCGATGCGCTCGGTCACCTTGTCGACCGGGTACTGGTGCGACTGGTAGAGCTTGCCCGAGAAGTTGACGCCCCAGCCATGCGTCAGGTGGCCGCCGTGCGGCAGGCCGAGCCCCATGACGGGCGCTCCGGGCTCGATGAGGCCGAAGTAGACGGCCATGTTGGCGGGCGAACCCGAGTAGGGCTGCACGTTGGCATGTTCGGCGCCGAAGAGGGCCTTGAGCCGGTCGATGGCGAGCTGCTCGACCTGATCGATGTACTGCTGACCCTCGTAGTAGCGCTTGCCCGGGTAGCCTTCGCTGTACTTGTTGGAGAGCGGCGTGGAGGAGGCCTCCTGCACGGCGCGCGAGGCGTAGTTCTCGCTCGCGATGAGGCGAATCACAGTGCGCTGGCGCTCCTGCTCGCCGTCGACGAGGGCTGCGATTTCAGGGTCTTGCTTACGGAGCGCATCATACATCGGAACCTCCCGCGTGGTGGCGTGGAGGGATAGCAGAAGGGGGCGCTGCATAGAAGCGGAAACGGCGCTCATGGTGGTGTGCGCGGCTCCTGCTGCGGCAGCGCGTTGACGGCCTCGGAGAGCGCGGATAGCAGGCGGCGCAACCCCTGTTTGCAGTACCATGACGCTCACTCTGACCGAAACGCTGACCCGCCTCGTGGCAGCGCTGGCGACCGCTGCCGCGTTGGTCTGGTGCCTGCCCGGCTGGGTGGCCTCCGTCGACCCGTCGCTCGATGCAGCGGCCCGCTATGTGGCGTCGCAGTACCGTGAAGGAGATCTTGTGGTGCTGGCCGGCAGTGCGCGGAGCTACGAGCTCGAGCGCATGGGCGAGCTGCCCGCGATCGCCGCAGATGGGCTGCCCTACGAGGCCTTCCGGGCCCAGCGGGTCTTTGTCATCGGCGAAGGGGCGGCTGCGGTGAGCCTCGCGCGGACGATGGAGCACAAGGGGTTCCTACTCTGGCAGCGGCAGGTTGGGATCGAGAAGGTCTCGCTCTTCCGGGTAGCGTCGCCGGTAACGGTGCTGCGCGACTATACCGCCGATCTCGCCGGATTGATGGTCTCGGTGCGCAAGGATGGAAAGGAGCGGCCCTGCAGCCTGGTGGGCGACCGCTACATCTGCGGCAAGGAGTCGTGGCAGCAGATTCACCGGGTGGTCGAGACCATCGGCGGCGAGCCCCTTGAGTGCATCTGGAGTCACCCGCTGCCCAAGGCCGACCTCCTCATCACGCTCCCCGAGGTGCAGGGGGCGACCCACCTCACCGGTTGGATTGCGCAGAGTGATTACGCGGCGTCGCTTCCGACGGGTGCTGCCATCGAGTTCGAGATCTCCGGCGTGAGCCTCTACCGCCGCTTTGTAAGCCAGCGAACCAAGGGACGGCAGGAGATCAGCCAGCCGCTCAACGGGGCGGCCGCAGGCCCGCTGCAGCTCAAGATCCGTTCATCTGAGACGGGGGCGCGCCACTTCTGCTGGTCGCTCGCGGCGGTCGTGCAGCGGGAGGATCACCGATGAGGCGGCTACTCGTGGCGGTGACGATGGCGGCGGTCGCGGCGGCCTATCTGATCCTGTCGCCCTACTTCGAGAAGCTCAACAACCCGAACGAGAATGTGCGGGTCTATATGGCGCTGTCGCTGGCAGAGTCGCAGACCTTCGCCATCAACAGCGTCGCGGCACGCTGGGGCTATGTGAACGACAAGGCGAAGAAGGGCGACCTGCTCTTCCCCGGCAAGGCGCCGGGCACCTCCTACCTCGCTGCGCCGTCCGTCTGGTTGGGGCTCAAGGTGTCGGCCGTGCGCGGCGTCGAGGCGACCAAGCAGGCGGTGGTCTCTTGGGCTCGGCTGGGAGCGACCACGCTGCCGCTGCTCCTCTTCTTCCTCCTCTACCTGCGCGCAACGCGGTGGGTGACGGACCACCTGCCGACGCGGCTGCTCGGCCTGCTGATGCTGGCGCTAGGGAGCACCCTGCTCTCCTATGGCGGCCTGGCGGTCTCACACTCGGTGGCCGCGGCTGCGAGCTTCGGCGGCTACCTCGCCGTGCTGGCCCATCGGCGGGAGCCGGACCGGGCCTACCTGCCGCTGGTGGCGGGGCTCTGCTTCGGCGGCGCCGTGATGCTGGAGTACCCTGGGCTCCTGGGCGCAGGCGTCGCCTGGCTGTTGGGCTTCTGGGGCTCGCCGCGGCGGGTCCGGTACACGCTGCTGACGGTGGCGGGTTCGCTGCTGCCCATCGGCCTGCTGGCGCTCTTTCACCTGCGGGCCTTCGGGAGCATCGGTTCGACGCCCTACGCCAACCTGGAGAACCCCACCTTTGCGGCCTATGTCTCGGGTGGCTTCTTCGGCCTCAAGGCGCTGCAGTCCAACGCCTTCATGGGGAGCTTCTTTGCGCCGGCGACGGGCCTCTTCTGGTTCGCGCCCTGGACCATCCTGGCGGTGGTCACCCTATCGCTCGCGGTGACCTCGCCGCGGCTCCGCGAACCCGCTCTGCTCGCCATCGGCACCCTGGTGGTCTACGGCATCTTCATCTCGATGGTGCAGGATTGGCGCGGTGGCTGGGGCGCCGGGCCTCGCTACATTGTGCCGGCGGTTCCTGTGCTGGCCTGGTACCTCTTGCATGTGCTTGCGGAGCTGCGCGGCACCCGGGTGGGCGACCTGCTCTGGGCAGCGACGGCCTCCTTGGTGCTGGTGGCGATGTTTGTCTGCGGTCTGTCTGCTGCCTTCTTTCCCCACTACCCGCTCGATTCGCTCAACCCGGTCTTTGAGCTGGGCACCTACCTGCTGTCGCGGGGCATCTGGCCCCATACCTCGCTTGGTTGGTTTGGGGTTCCTGCTGCGTGGGCCATCGGGCTGGTCGCGGGGCTGGCCTTTGGCTGCTGGGGCGCTGTGGTGACCGAGGCCGCGAGCGAGCGGGGCTGGAGGGGCTGGGCGGCAGCTGGCTGCGCACTGGCCTTTGCGCTTGTGCTGCTCACGGCAATGTCGCGGGTGGAGACGCCCGACCGGGCGCAGGTAGACAAGGCGCGGGCGCTGGTCTTTTCGGTCTGGGAGCCGCGTGAGGCGCACGGCCTAGCGGCGCCCTCCGGCGAACCGCGCGATGGCTGCGCGCTGCCCGGCTCCTGCACGCCTGCCGAAGACGCTGCAGCGATGCGTCGGCTCGGTGCGTCGGGCTATGAGCGAGCTGCGATGGGGCGCTGGAATGCCCCGGCCGTCGGAGTCGTTGCATCGCCCGAATCCCCTGAGAAGGCCTCCCCATGAGCGACACCTTATCCCCCGACCCCACCTGGCTCCGGCGCGCGAGCTTTGTGGAGGGCATCTCTGCGCTGCTGCTCTTCTTCGTGGCCATGCCTCTGAAGTATGGCTTCGGCATGCCAGAGGCGGTGCGGGTCGTTGGCATGGCACACGGCCTGCTCTTCGTCGCCTTCGGGATGCTGCTGTTGTACTACGGGCTCGCGGCCCGCTGGTCGCTGGTCCGGATGGCCATCGCGCTGGTGGTCGTGAGCATCCCCTTCGGGGCCTTCTGGTTCGAG
>CAIQPA010000048.1 GCA_903873545.1 uncultured delta proteobacterium | reverse complement strand
GGCCCACCAGGGGCCGGCGCCGAGCTCTTCGACGTAGCGCCGGTTCTGCTCGGGGTTGTTGGCGAAGAAGGTGAAGAGGTCCCAGGGGGCCCGCTCGAGGCCGAGCTGGGTGGGGGTGCCCAGGGCCATGAGACACTGCAGGTTGTCGTCGAGGAGGTAGCCGGTGAAGAGGGCCGGCAGGAGCAGCAGCATGGCCACGGCGATGACGCGGTGGAGCGGAGCCGTGCGCGAGGCGGCGGCGAAGAGCCGGTCGAGGAGCGGCCTCACCGGCGTTCGCTGAGCTTGGGGTTGAGGCGTTCGCGGGCGAGGCGCTCTTCGCGGAGTTTGTGCCAGTGGTCGAGGCGGTCTGCGGTGAGTTTGCCCTGCCCGAGCGCGGCGCGGACGGCGCAGTCGGGTTCGCGGAGGTGGGCACAGTCGCGGAAGCGGCAGTTGGGGGCGAGGGTGGCGATCTCTTCGAAGGCGGCGTCGAGGTCGTCGTTGTTGAGGAGGCCGAGCTCGCGGATGCCGGGCATGTCGAGGAGCAGGAGGCCCTCTGCGGTGGAGACGAGCTGGCGGTGGGTGGTGGTGTGGCGGCCCTTGCCGTCGGCATCGACCAGCGCGGTGCGGTGGAGGGTGCTGCCGGAGAGGCGGTTGAGGAGCGACGACTTGCCCACGCCCGAGGCGCCGAAGAGGGCGGCCGTCAGGCCTGCAGGGAGGCGGTCGCGGAGGGCCTCGTGCCCTTCCCCCGTCTCGTTGGAGAGGACGAGGGTGTCGACCCGCTCGCGGCAGCTCGCGACGAAGGTCTCGACGGCGGCGCGGAGCTCGGGGTCTGCGGGGATGAGGTCGGCCTTGGTGAGGACGAGGAGCGGCGGCACGGAGCAGTCGTGGAGGAAGGCGACGAAGCGCTCGATTTTGCGGGCGGCGTCGATCTCGATGACCGGCTGGACGATGAGGCCGAGGTCGATGTTGGCGGCCATGACCTGCGACTTGCGCTCGAGGCCGGGTTCGCGGCGCTCCACGACGCTGCGGCGGGGGAAGAGGCTGGCGATGACGCGGGGCGGGTTGTTCGAGGCCTCGAGGCTCACGAAGTCGCCGACTGCGGGCTCGGGCATCAGCCCCTCCGCCACCTGCTTGCGCAGCCGCCCCGGAAAGCGAGCCTCGGCGCTGCGCCCCGCCTGCGCGACGAGGAAGCCGATGCGGTGGGCCGAGACGATGCGGGCCACGCGGGAGAGCGGCAGGTTGCGCTCGCGGCGGAGCTCGTCCCAGCGGTCGTCCCACCCCCAGCGGGCCAGTTCACTCTCCTTCCACGACTCGCTCAAGGGTCACGCTCCATGCAGATGGCCATCATCGCATGTCCTGTGCCCGGATGGTAGTTGGCGAAGCCGATGGCGGTGGCGCGCCAGCCGTTTGCGACGAGCAGGCCGATGTCTTCGGCGCCGGCGCGGGGTGCGGGGGCGAGGTAGAGGAGGCGCTGCTCGGTGAGGTCGGCGAGGGCCTGCATGGCGACCGGCCCGAGCGAGGCGCGCATCGGGTTGATGAGGGTGGTGTGAAAGCGGAGGCCCTGGGCGAGGAGGCGGGGGGCGACGGTCTCGATTTTGCCGCCGCGGGCCTCGAGGTGGCTGTGGCCGAGCCGGGTGGCGGCGCCCTGGAGCGCCTGCACGGCCTCCCAGGCGGCATCGACGGCGGTGATGCGGCCGGCCTGGGCGGCGAGGCGGAGGGGGAGCGAGCCGGCGCCGCTGGTGGCATCGAGGAGCGAAGGGACGGTGCCGACCCGGTCGGCGACCCAGTCGAAGAGGGTCGCGGCGGCGGTGGGGTGGGGGTGCTGCCAGCCTTCGATGACGGTGCCGGCCTGCTCGTCGCCGACGGGCAGGATGCGGGGCCAGGCGCCGGCGAGGAGTGTGGGCGGAGTGCCTCGGCCGGTGCGGAGGCCGAGCGCAACGAGGCCGTCTGGGAGCGGGAGCTGGTGGAGCGAAGGGTGATCGTCTGCGTCGAGGATGGCGGCAGCGCCCGTGTCGCCGAGCAGCACCTCGACGGAGGCGAGGGAGAGGGTGTCGCCGAGGGGTTCGAGGAGCGCTGCGACGGCGGCGAGGGCGCGTTGGACGGCCGGGTGGTTTGCGCGGCAGTCGG
>CAIQPA010000047.1 GCA_903873545.1 uncultured delta proteobacterium | reverse complement strand
CTTCTTCTGGGCCGGTGCGGCGCTTGCCTTCGGCTTCGCCTCCCGCACGCCGCTGCTCTATGCCACGGTCTTTGCCGCAGCGGCGCTCTTCTTCCCGAACGGACAGTTGGCCTCGCTGCGCGACCGCCGGTTCTGGCGCGACGGGCTGCTCTTCGCCGTCACGCCGCTTGTCGTTGGGCTGCTGCTGATGGCCGCCAACCAGGCCCGCTTCGAGCGGCTCGGAGAGTTCGGCCACACCTACCTCGCCAACGGCCAGCTCGATCGCATCAAGGAGTGGGGACTCTTCAACTACCACTTCCTGTCGCGCAACCTCGCTGCCATGTTTGCGCTGCTCCCGAAGCTGCAGCCCGAGGCCCCCTACCTCATCGTCTCCAAGCATGGGCTCGCCATCTGGCTGACCACGCCGGCCTACCTCTACCTGCTCTGGCCCAAGGCCCGCGAAGGCGCTCAGAACCGGTGGCTTCATCGCGCGGCCTGGGCCACCATCGCCGCCATCGCCACCTCGCACCTCTTCTACCAGAACACTGGCTGGGAGCAGTTCGGTTACCGCTTTCAGATGGACTATCTGCCCTTCCTGCTGGTGCTGCTGGCGCAGGGGCGCGACCGCCTTTCCTGGCTCTTCAAGGTGGCCATCATCTGGGGCATCGCCGCCAATGCCTTCGGCGCGGTGACCTTCAAGCGGGCTGGCCGCTTCTACGACAACTGGTTCTTCGAAGAGTAGCCGCGCTGGCGCCTTAGAGCGGGCTCTGAATGGCGCTGCCGAAGCGCTCTAGCATGTCGTACAGCTCGTGCTCTGTGATGGTCAGCGCAGGGACGAGGTAGAGCACGTTTCCGAGCGGCCGGATGAGCAGTTGGCGCGCCGCCGCCGCCTTGGCGATGCGCCAGCCAACGGGGTCGGTGTAGTCGCTGCCCTCGGCCAGCTGCACGGCGAGCACGAGGCCGGTCTGGCGCACTTCGGCCACGCCCGGCCACTGCCGCCAGTCTGCCGTCGTGCGCCGCATCTGTTCTGCACGAAGGGCTGCATGCTCGAGGATGCCGTCCTCGGCGAAGGCATCGAGGGTGGCGAGTGCCGCCGCGCAGCCGAGCGGGTTGCCGCAGTAGCTGTGGCCGTAGTGGAACATGCGCGGGCGCTCGCCGCGGAAGGCGTCGAAGAGCTCCTCTGTGGCGAGGGTCACCGCAAAGGGCAGAGAGCCTGCCGTGAGGCCCTTCGAGAGGCAGAGAAGGTCGGGCGTGATGCCGGCCTGCTCGCAGGCAAACAGCGTGCCGGTCCGACCCAGGCCGACGAAGACCTCGTCTGCGATGAAGAGGGCGCCCGCCTCCTTGGCGAGTTCATACATGCGCCGGAGCGTGGCTGCGCTGTACATCCGCATTCCGCTCGCGCCGAGGATGAGCGGTTCGACGACCACCGCGGCTACCTCGTGGCCCCGCGCCGCCAGCATCGCGGCGAGCGCGTCGACCATCTCCGACTCCCAGCCAGTCCCCGTCGCGCCGTCGCCGGCCGGGATGGAGAGCACATCGAAGAGCAGGCCATCGAGTCGGTGTCGGAAGGCCGCGATGCTGCCGAGCGAGACCGTGCCGAGCGTGTCGCCATGGTAGGCGCCTTCGAGGGTCACAAAGCGGCGGCGGGCGGTCTCTCCGCGCTGCTGCCACGACTCATAGGCGACCCGGATGGCGACCTCGACGGCGGTTGAGCCGTTGTCGGAGAAGAAGGTGCGCGTGAGCCCAGGCGGAGCGACCGATGCGAGCCGTGCAGCAAGGGTCGCAGCAGGCGCGTGGGTGGCGCCGCCAAACATCACATGGGCGGCCTTGTCGAGCTGCGCATGGAGCGCCTCCCGGACCCGCGGATAGCCGTGGCCGAGGTTCGAGACCCACCAGCTCCCGCTGCCATCCATCCAGCGCTGCCCGTCTTCGTCGGTGAGCCAGATGCCCTCCGCCGAGGCAACCACGAGCGGCTCTTTCGTCACCCACTCATCGTGCTGCGTGTAGGGGTGCCAGACGTGGCGGTGGTCCAGTTCGACGATGGCGGCGCGGGTCAGTGCCATGGGCGTCAGCGCTTCGTCAGCATGAGGCAGGAGACGGTCGCGTCGGTGGCGAGGTAGCGGATGCGGACGCGGGCCCGATCGTTCCAGAATGTCTGCAGCGCCACCTTCGACGCCAGTCGCTGGCTGCCGGTGTGCATGAGGCCGTCGACCCCCTCAAACTCGTAGGTGATCCAGAACTCCGAGCCGCCGATCAGGCTCACCCGCTCGACCGCCTCCAGCGTGCGGGCAGTGGCAACCTCGCCACCGCTCTTGAGCCGCTTGGCGGCCTGCGTGCCAGCCGTGCGCGGCATGGTGAGGAGGAGCCCGACAAGGCCGAGGATGCCGGCTCCCACGAGGTAGGCGACCTTGTCGTAGCGGGCGGCATGGCTCATGGAGAACAGGGCGAGCCCGAGCGAGATGGCGATGGGCAGAAGTGCCGCGCGGGTGGCTCCATGGCCGCCGGGCAGCAGCGCGCGGTAGAAGGGGCTCTCCTCGCGGCGGAGCGGCACGGGCTCGATGGGCAACGAGAGGGCGGGCGGCTCGATGCGCGGAGGGGCCGGCTCGGGTTCAACCATCGCTGACGCAGCCACCATCGCCGGCGCTGGCGCCGCTGCAGCCGCTGCGACGGGTAGAGCCACCGGCGCGGCTGCCGACACCAGAGCAGGTGCGGGAGCGAGCGCGATCGGCGGCAGGGAGGAGGGCGCCGAGAGGCCGCCCATGCTGGGCGAGGAGATGGGCGAGGAGACGGGCTGGCTGGCGCCCTCCGGCACAACGATGCGCACCGCCGGGCCGTTGGCCGCCTCCCAACGCTCCAGGGCGCGGAGCAGCGCGTCGACCGACGGGTAGCGGTCCTCCATTGCCGGCTCCAGGAGCAGGTCGAGGATGGCAGCGATGGCGGGGTCGTGGGTGAGGTGGGGGAAGACGTCGGGCTTGAGCCGCCGGATCTCAAACCTCGCCGGCTCGATGCCCGTGATGAGGTGCAGGGCCGTTGCGCCCAGCGCGTACAGGTCGGTCGTTGCGTAGGCGCGGGCCTGAAACTGCTCCGGCGCCATGTAGCCGAAGGTGCCGACAACGCTCGAGCCGCCGGCACGCGGATCCAGCACGGCCTCGCGCACGGCGCCAAAGTCGATGAGGACGCAGTCGCCGTTGGGCCGAAGCACCAGGTTGGAGGGCTTGATGTCGCGATGGTAGAGCGGCGGATTGCGCCCGTGGAGATAGCCGAGCGGCACGAGGCAGCTCTTCATCAGCCAGACCACCTCGGGGATGGGGATTGTGCCACGCACCTCGAGGAGCTGCTGCAGCGAGGGCCCCTCGATGAACTCCTGCACGAGGTAGAAGGCGATGGTCTCTTCACGGCGGTCGACGATGGTCTCGGTGAACTCCGGGACCTGCGCGTGGTTGATGGTCTTGAGGGTGGCGCACTCCCGCTCAAAGAGCTCAATCTGCTTGGTGTGGCGCTGCTTGACGAGCTTCAGCTCCTTGATGGCGCGGAGCTGGCCGGAGCGCTGGTCGCGGGCAAGGTAGGTGCGTGCGTTTCCGCCTTCGCCAAGGAGCCGGAGGAGCTGGTAGGGACCGATTTCTCTGAGCACGGCGGACCTGCGTCGGTGTCGTGGGGGTGCGCCGCAACGCGGAGCAGAGGTCGGATAGCAACGGCTACGATTGGCCGCTATTTTTCCGCGTTGCCGCTGCCTGCCTGCGCGGCCTTGGGCGCCTGCCTGCGGGCGAGTTCGTAGACCTGCCAGAAGGCGTCTCCTTTGCCCTCCGCGGCCCGCAGCGTCACGGTCGTCATCCCTGCGTGATCCATGCAGACCTCCGGGATGACCACATCGGCTGCGGGGCCGGTGTCTTCCTCGAGCTCTTGGCCTTCGGCGGTGGCGAGATAGAGGTCGAGATCGCGCAGCTCTTTGCTGCCAACAGCCACCACGCCGTAGCAGTGGCCGGAGAGGGCGGCGAAGGTCAGGCGGGCTGCGTGGCCCGGCAGCAGGCTCTCGCGGTGCACAGGGCTGAGGGCCGTTGCACCGGGAAGGTAACGGCCAGCCAGGGCCGCTAGGTCGCGCTCGGCGAAGGTCTCGGGGACGGTAGCCTCCTCGAAGCCCAGAATGAGCGCCTCTCCGGCACCATCGGCAGAGGCGCGGAGGTTGTAGATGCCATCTCGCGGCACCTCGAAATGGACGATGACCGGCATCTCGTCAGGCGACCGGTCCTCAGCGGCCTGCAGCCCATCGGGCAGCGTCAGGACGAGGTCGAGGTCGATATCGGAGGGCTGCGCATAGGCCATGAAGGCTACGCGCATCCCCTGCCTCAGCTTCACGGGCAGATCGCGCCTTCCGTCGCCCGTGAACTTCCAGGGCAGGGGCGCAAAGAGAGGGGTGCCCTGTGGTGCAAAGGTAGAGGCGAGCCGTGCCGCACCCTGCGCGAGCTGCTGGCCCGTGTTCTCGGCTGAGCCTCCGCCCGCTGCTGTCCCGGCGATGCGGGATACCATCAGGCCGCCCTGCGTCTCGGCATTCGACTGCGCCGTCACGCCGGCGAAGGGCTCCTTGTCGCGGCAGCCCGCAAGCAGGATCGCGGCGCAGAGCAGCGCCAGGCTCCCTACTCCTCGGAAGCCTGCCCCGAGCGGGCTCTGCTGCGCGTCTGGCCTCTTCATGGCCGCGCTATGCTCCCTCTGCCTGCGAAGTTCAAGTCTGAGCTGCCCACTGCGGCCTGTCCGGCAGGGTTGCACGCCCTGTGGCGGCGAGGTATCGCCGCTCCGCCCAGCCCGCTCCTTCGGACGCCGCCATGGATTCGATCGCTCCCCGAGACCCGCTCTCGCAGTTCCAGCCCGCCGACCAAGGTCTGGTCATCGCGGGGCGCCGCTTCGCTTCCCGCCTCTTCATGGGGACCGGCCGTTATCGGAGCCTCGACGCGCTCATGCGGACCATCGAGGCCTCGGGTGCAGAGGTCGTCACCGTAGCCGTGCGGCGCGTCGATCCCACCGAGCCCGACGAGTCATCCCTCTTCGGAGCGCTGCGGCGGAGCGGACGCTTCCTGCTGCCCAACACCGCCGGCTGTTACTCCGCCCGCGACGCCATCCTCACGGCCCATCTTGCCCGGGAGGCCTTCGACACACCCTGGGTGAAACTTGAGGTCATCGGCGACGACACCACGCTGCTCCCCGACCCCATCGAACTCCTCAAGGCTGCCACCCAGCTTGTCCGCGACGGCTTCGTCGTCCTGCCCTACACCAACGACGACCCCATCCTCGCCCTCCGGCTCCGCGACGCAGGTTGCGCCGCCATCATGCCCCTCGGCAGCCCGATTGGCAGCGGCATGGGCATCCGGAACCCCTACAACCTCCGCATCATCCGCGAGCAGATCACGGAGCTGCCCGTCATCCTCGACGCCGGCGTCGGCACCGCCTCGGATGTGGTCCAGGCCTTCGAGCTCGGCTGCGACGCTGTCCTCCTCTCCACGGCCGTCTCCGGCGCCAAGCACCCCACGCTGATGGCCGAAGCGATGCGTCATGCCGCGACAGCAGGGTGGGCGGCGCGTCAGGCCGGCCGCATCCCGCGCAAACTCCACGCATCGGCAAGCTCTCCCGAAGAGGGCGGCTTCTGGTCGTAGGCCGCCCTGCAACGCGCATCCGTCGCGTTGCGCAGGGCGTCATGTTTGCCTAGCAGGGTGCCAACCCGCTCACCGAGGCATCGATGATCTCCGCAGCAGAGGCACTTGAACGACTTCGCGTTGGGAACCAACGCTTTGCAGAGCGGCTGACGCTGCCCGTCGCAGGCTTCGACCGCGGGCGTGAGGCCGTCCTTGGCGCCACCCAGGAGCCCTTCGCCATCATCCTCGGCTGCTCCGACTCCCGCGTGCCGGCGGAGCTCGTCTTTGACCAGGGCTTCGGCGACCTCTTCGTCATTCGCGTTGCCGGCAACATCGTCGCTCCGTCGCAGGTCGGCAGCATCGAGTTCGCGGCTGCCCGCTTCCATACCCGCCTCGTGGTTGTGCTTGGTCACACCTCCTGTGGCGCCATCGAGGCGACACTCGAGGAGCTCCGCCGCCCCGTGGCCCAGCAGTCTCCCAACCTCCGCTCCATCGTCGATCGCATCCGCCCTTCGGTCGAGACGCTGCTCGAGACCCATCGCCCCGACGAGGCCGACGACGAGCTCCTTGCCCACGCCGTTCGGGCCAACGTGCGGGCCTCGGTCAACCACCTGCGCCACGGTTCGGCCCTGCTCGAGTCGCTCATCGCAACCAACGGGCTCCGGGTCGTGGGCGCCGAGTACTCGCTCACGACGGGGCGCGTAGAGTTCCTCGACGGCGTCGACTGACCGAGGCTACTTCGCCGTGGCGAAGGCGCGCAGCAGTGCAGAGATCGGTTCAACCATCACAACCGGCTTGGCGCTCTCTGCTGCGAGGAGTGCATCGACCTGCTCCCGTGCCTCGATGGCGGCTGTCTCTTCGCGCTGCTCGGCGAGCGCCGTGGCGATCTCCGACTCGGTCGGCGTTACCCGCGCGATGAGCTTGACCACCACAAGGCCGTAGCCGGTGAAGTAGGGTTCGGGGAAGGTGTCGCCCGGCTTGGAAAGCGTGGCGAAGAGCTGAGCGCTCAGCGCAGGGTTGGGTCCCACGCCCGGAACCATGCCAGTCGCCGTGCGGCGGAAGGGCTTCGGCATCGCGAGCACCACGCCCTTCTCGGACTTGATGGCCTCGAGCGCTACGCCGCCGCGGACCATGGCCTGCTGCACCGTTGCTGCGAGTGCCTTCTCCTTGTCGGTGGGCCCGGACTCGCGCGCGAGCGTTGCCGCGATCTCGCTGCGCATGCCGTCGTCCAGCGGCCGCCGCTCCGGCGCGGTCTGCTCCTCGACCCGGGCAAACATGAGGTCGGTCTCCGACTCGAAGAGCGCAGTGGTCGCGCCCACCGGCGTGGTGAAGACGAGCGGCATCTGGGTCTCGGTGACCAGCCCGTATCGGCCGCCGGACGACGCGGAGGCGTCGGCGGAGTGGGCTGTTGCGGTGGCAGCGAAGGCCTCGGGGCTCGCGGAGGCGGCCTCGCGCCAGCCTCTCATCTGCTCCTTGAGCGCTTCGAGGGCCGCGGTGTCGGCCGGCTTGGGCTGGCGGACCAGCGAGATGCGCCGCCGCGGGGGCAGCCAGTGCTGGTCCGATGTCTCGGCGTACCGCTTCTCGATATCGGCGGCGCGGGTGGTGAGCACGGCGCTGAGCCGGCCGGCCTCGAGCGGCAAGCGGACGGAGGCGAACTGCATCTCGATGGTCTCCCGTTCGGCAAGCACGCGGGCGCGGAGTGTCGGCTCGTCGAGGCCTGCAGCGAGTTTCTCCTCGAGGCATTTGCGCAGGAGCTCATCAGCGAAGACCGTTTCGAGCGTCTCCATCGATAGCATGTTGTAGGGCGCGAAGGCCGCCTGTTGGCCGGCAGCGTCGAGCGCGAAGAGTCGGCTCACTTCGGGCTCGCTCTGCATGGCGGCGCGGGCCTGTTCGGCAGAGACGCTGCAGCCCTTGGCTTCGGCGAGGGCGCCGGCTCGGCGGGCCACGAGTTGGTCGCCCGCAAAGAGGCGGATGACCCGCTGGTCGTCGGCGAGCATGAGGGCATCTTTGGCCGTCGGACGGAGCCCCTTGCGGAAGGCGTTGGCCTCAAAGCGGGCAACGACCTCCGCGTCGGTGAGCTGCACAGGCCCCTGCTGCGCGGCGAGGGTGCCTGTCTTCGGTGCGACGGCGGGCGCGGAGACGGGGAGGCCGGTGCCGCTGCCGCTGCCTGAAGCGGCCGGTTCCGCGACCGGCTTGGTTCGGCAGCCTGCGACAGTGGCAGCAAGCAGGAGGGAGGCGAGCAGCGGGGCTGCAAGCCGAGGAGAGAGAGAGGGGTTGAAAAACATGGTTAAAACCACTAGAGAGCAGGCCACTCTGAACGCCTAGCTGGTCTTTACAAGCCATGCCGGCAGCGCGGTCGGTCTGCTAACAGCGGCAACGCTGGGAGACAAATCAGGAATGTTCCGGCACCATGGGGTGTTGGAGATGCGCTCGGCGGGTTGCCGAGCTGTGAGGAAGGTTGACGATGTCGAAGAGCCCGCTGACCCAGGTCCGAGAGCAGTTCGGTTCCAAGAAGGAGCTTGCCACCAAGCTCCTTCCTCTTCTCGATCGCCGCGATGGCGAGACCGAGAAGGAGTTCGCTTCCCGTATTCAGGGTGCGTCCAACAAGCAGCTCCTCCGCCTCTCGGCGGTGGAAGAGAAGGTCTCCAGCACCTTCGGCTCCAAGGATGCGCTCGTGGATGCCATTGTTGCCCTGAAGTTCGGCAAGCCGAACGCCGACTACAAGTCGAAGCTGTCGACCTTCACGAAGGCCAAGCTTCTCGACCTGCACGGTTCGCTCTCGAAGCCGACCAAATAGTCGCCCTCTCTGGCTGTCTGTTTTCTTTGAATGGTTCAGATCTTTTGACGGAGGGCGGTTAGCATGACTCGCTCGAAGTCTGGTGCCCGGCGAGAACTCTCCTTGAAGATTGGCGACATGGTCGTCTATCCGGCTCAAGGTGTAGCGAAGGTCGAGGGACTTGAAGAAAAAGTTATCATGGATGCCACGATGAGGTTCTTTGTCCTGCGCGTGCTGGACTCAGACAAAAAGATCATGGTGCCCGAAAACAAGGTGGACTCCGTCGATATCCGAAAGGTCATCGAGGAGGACGAGGTCGACGAGGTCTTCGACATCCTGCGCGAGCGGAATGTGTCGTTCGATCACGGCACCTGGAACCGCCGTTACCGAGCCTATGTCGAGAAGATCAAGACGGGCTCCATCTTCGAAATTGCTGAAGTACTTCGCGACCTGAACCTGATTCGGGCCGACAAGAACCTCAGTTTCGGAGAGCGGAAGATGCTCGACACCGCCCGCCGTCTCCTCGTGCAGGAGCTCAGTGTGGCGATGAAGACCACCGAAGATCACATCGAGAAAGAGCTCGATAGCCTCTTTACCTCCGGCTAGCCGCCGAGCATCGATGACAGCGGCCGGACCGCATGCCGCAACGCATGCGAACCGGTCGCGCGGTGATTGCCGCTCTGCTTGATGCCTCCGAATGGAAGCAGCGCGTTGGAACCGACCGTCGGTCGGTTCCAGTTCACTACGCCCGCCTCGAGCTCCAGCCGCAGCCGCTCAAACCGCGACTGTGTCCGCGTGAAGAGCGCCATGGCCAGCCCATACGGCGTAGCATTGGCCCGCTCCACGGCCTCCTCCTCCGTGTCGACAACCTCGACCAGCAGATCGGGCCCGAAGAGCTCCCGCTCGATGCGCCCCTTCGCCGCCTCGATGTCGCGAACCAAGTGCAGGCCGGGCCGCACAAAGTAGCCCTGCGTTGCCCGCTCCACGGCTGCTCCTTTGAGGAGCGTCTGGAGCCCAGCCGTCTCCTCCTGTGCTGCAAGGAAGCGCTCGTAGCCGCCCGGCGTGGCGAGCGGACCCATCACGCTGCTCTCCAGCTGCGGGTCGTCGCTCTCCATCCACTCCAGCCGCATCGAGAGCT
Organism: uncultured delta proteobacterium; assembly: GCA_903873545.1. Lineage (GTDB taxonomy): Bacteria > Myxococcota_A > Bradymonadia > REDH01 > REDH01 > CAIWGR01. The sequence continues at coordinate 24,193 of CAIQPA010000047.1, read as the reverse complement.
CGTCGAGCAGCGCCTCTGCCACGCCGCGTGTTGCGACCAGGCGGCTCACGCAGGTGCAGCGCTGCCCCGTCGTTGCGGTCGCCGCAGTAAGGATTGCCTCGGTTGCCAGCGCCAGGTCTGCATCATCCAGAACGATCGCTGTGTTCTTGCCGCCGAGCTCCAACGCGATGAGCTTGCTCGGCTGCGCCGCGGCGGCCCGGACGATGGAGACGCCGACCGGGTAGGAGCCGGTGAAGGAGACGCTGTCGACGCCCGGATGGGCCGCCAGCGCTGCGCCCGTCTGACCGCCGCCTTGAATGAGCTGGAGCAGGCTCGGATCGGCGCCGCTCTCCTCTGCGGCCTCCTGCCAGGCGAAGAAGTAGCGTTCTGCGCAGCCAGCGGTCCAATCGGAGGGCTTGAGGATGCAGGCGTTGCCCGCCACCAGCGCGGCAAGCAGCTGCCCGTGCGCCAGGTGAATCGGGAAGTTGAAGGGGCTGATCACCGCCACCACGCCGAGCGGGACGAGGTCGTAGCAGGCGTCGGCCGCCGGTTGGTGGCGCTGCAACTCCGCGAGCGCGATCTGCTTGGTTTGTTCCCAGCGCGAGAGCACGCCCTTCATCTCGGCGGCGGCATCTACAGCCAGTTTGCCGGTCTCTCGCATGATCTGCAGCGCAATCTTGGGCGAGTGTTCACCGAGCCGCTCATTGAATCGGTCGATGACGGCGATGCGCTCTGCGAGAGGCCGAAGCTTCCAAGCCCGCTGCGCCCGTCGCCCCTGCTCGACCGCGGCATCGATGAGCGCGGTGCCCTCGGTGCCAACAAAGACCGGCATCGATAGGTCGTAGGGGGCGAACCGCTCCCACCGATCGGCGCGGTCGTGGTTCCATCGTCCTGCAACAAAGCCGCCGGCCAGTCTCATGGGGGCAGGGTGTGTCATCGTGGGTTCTCGTGCTGTCGTGGTGAGGTGAGCGGCAGACCGAGCAGGAGGTCGCCCTGCTGCAGACCGAGTTCTATGGCGGTGTCGGCGTCGACGAGGGCGCCATCGGCTGTCTCGACCCAGGCGCCGAGCGCGGCGCGGAAGGGGCGCTCGCCGACCCGTGTGATCAGCCTCTTGGGAGCGTCAGCGGCCGAGGTCAAGCCTGCGAAGGAGCGCGTGTGGGCCTGCTGCAGCGGCAGGATGTCTGCCCGCTGTGCCTCGAAGTGGGGGCCGCCGTCGAAGGGGTCGATGTGGAGGTTGAAACGGAAGCCGGCGGCGCGCAGCATCCGTGCCACACCGAGCGTCTGCGCACCGACCGCGCCGATGACCGCCTGCACCTCGGCCGGCGCGAGCGAGGTATGGATGGGGGTGCGGGGGAAGAGCGAACGGATGAACTCGCGGTTGCCCCGCGAGAGGCGGTCTGCGTCGCGGTAGCTGAGGCGCGTGAAGGGGCGGCCGAGCCATTCCCAGAGCAGGCTCGAACCGTCGGCCTCGAGCGGCGGCAGCAGCTCCGCCTCCACCCGCTCGTGAAACCTGTCCGGGTGGAGCGCCATGAAGAGGAAACGGACAAAGGAGAGCCCCTGGCCGAGCCGGTCGGGATGGCCGCGGAAGTCGGGGTGCAGCACCAGCGCGCCGAGCTCGGTGTGGGGTCGGTAGGACTGGACAAGGGTGAGCGTCTGGTGGGCGAAGAGCTCGCCGAGCGACTCGCTGTAACGCTCTTCCACATCAACGCGGAAGGCATGATGCGGGTCGTCGGTGGTGCCGTGCGAGGCCACAATCATGGAGGTCCCGAGCAGCATGCCGTCGCTGGTCCGTTCGAGAACAAAGAGGAAGCGGCCCGTTCGGTCGTCGGGGTCGTTGCGCTCGAAGGAGCTCACCGACGCATCGATCATCGCGGCGATTGCCGCTGTATCGGCCGGCAGATTGAGCGAGTCGAGGTGGGCGGCGAGCCGCACGACGCCATCGAGGTCGTCGGGACGTGCTTCGCGATAGAGATAGCCGGACATGGAGGACTCTGTGGCGACCCGATGTGTCCTTCTTGGCCGAGTTCGCCTCCTGCGTCGAGCGCAGAAGGTGCCGCGGCGCGTTAGGTCTTCGCGCGCCGGAAGGTCCAGAAGTGGTTGACGAGGAAGTTCACCGGCATCGCGATGAGGATGGCGACGCAGGCTGCGACCTTCAGCCTCAGGGCATCTGCACTGAGGAACCAGAAGCCCTCGGTGGGCAGGTAGAAATGGTGAATGAGCAGCGACATGGCCCACTGGAGAAGGGCGGCGCCGGCGCTGGTGAGGTAGAACTTGCGGCAGCGGACGAGCCAGGCCTCAGCGCCGCGCTGATCGGCCCAGGTCCAGCCGTCGTTGAAGAGAAAGTTGGTAAAGATGGAGACCACGATGCCGGCGACGAGGGCCGCAGGTGTCGCGCTCCCGATGCTGAATCCTTCACGCACCATGAGGTCGCTGACGGCTCCGGCGATGAGCAGGTTGACGGCAACCCCTGAGGCGCCCACGACCCCGAACTTGATGATGCGGGCGCGAGCCAGCCGTGCAGCATTCTGCGCGAGGATGACCCGCACGGAGCGCCGCTCGAGCGCGGGGTGTTGGGGAGCAGGGTCGCGCATGGCTACCGGGCAAAGTTCGGAAGGGCCGCTCGGTTACGGCGCACCGGTGTGGCGGTCAAGCACGCCCTCTATCGGATGCGCGAGACCAGCCCGTCCGTCATCGTGAGAAGGTGGGCGCGCGCCTCACTGTCTGGCAGCCGGAGTAGGGCGCGGCGCGCCTCTGCAGCCTCCCCGCGCGCGCGCTCTCTCGCGGCCTCGATGCCGCCCGAGGCACGGACTGCATGTGCGAAGTCGGAGGCGGCCTCGCTTGCCTCTTCGTTGGCTGTCTGCAGCTCTGCAAGTCTAAGCCAGGCCTGCCGGAGCGATGGGTCGCGCTCCATGCCGAGAATGACGGGCAGCGTTGCCTTGCCGCCGGCCAGATCGACGAGGAGCTGCTTGCCCAGCGCCGCCTCGTCGGCCTCAAGGTCGAGAATGTCGTCGACCATCTGGAAGCAGAGGCCGAGCGACCTGCCAAAGGTGGTCATGGCCTCCAGCAGTGCGGGGTTGTCTGTGAGGTGCACCGGCGCGCGGCAGCACCAGACGAAGAGGCTGGCGGTCTTTCGCTCCGCCACCTCGAGGTAGGCGGCCTCTGTGGGCGCTGGCGTATGCCGCTGTTGCAGCTGCAGCATCTCGCCTTCGACCAGAAGCCGGAGTGTGGAGATGGCCTCTTTGAGCGGAGCCTGCGACGGGACGGAGGCGACGAGGTCGAGCGCCCGCGTGAGCGCATAGTCTCCGCCGAGCACGCTCGCCGTGTTGGACCAGACCATGCGCGGCGCTGGGCGTCCGCGGCGGACAGTGCCCTCGTCCACCACATCGTCGTGCAACAGGGTGGCAAGGTGCACCAGTTCGCCGGAGCAGGCCAACTTGATGGCATCCTCCCCGCGCGTGCCTGCGAGGTGGGCAGCAAGGAGCACCAGCATGGGACGGAGCCGTTTCCCGCCAGCCTCGATGAGGTGGCGACCCGTCTCCGCGAGCGGATGGACGGTGAGCGGGAGCGACGCGGGGAGCGATGCCGCGACCTCATCGAGTTCGGTCTCGAGGAAGGCCGTCAGCGAGCTCACATCCTCCCGGATCCGGCCCGATGAGCCGCGTTCGGCGGCACGTTCGAGCGCCTCAAGTGATGCGGTGCGATCCATCGAAACTGGTCCATGGCAGAGGAGCGACCGAAGGCCGCGGGCGAGGTGCTCGGCAGGGCGCCGTGCTTGGCTCATCTTGCCCCTGTTGGCAAGCGAAGCCTGCCTGCTTGGATGCTCGCAGTGGCCACAGGATGCGGCACTTGCACCAATCTTCCGCAGTGTTGGTCAGCGGAGGCGGCGCAGATGGACGCCTTCGCGCGGGAGCGCATCGAAGTGGCGCTTCCAGCCGGGGTCGGAGATGCCCTTGGGGAGGGCACAGACAACGATGTAGCTGCCGGTGCCAAAGCCGTAGCGTGACGCCACCGCGCTGACGGATGCTGCGTCGAGCTCCGAGAGTCTCTGCGGATGCTCCCACAGCTCGCTCACGGGACGATTCGATGCTGCATACTGCACCGCCTGCCCCATGCGCTGACGCACTGTCTCGGCCCGCATCAGCAGCGTGCCGAGGTAGAAGGACTTCACCTGATCGAGGTAGCTGTCGGTCATGGGCGTCTCGACGAAGCGCTCCCATGCGTCGAGGCAGACCGAGGCCGTGTAGGCGGCCTTGCTCCCCTGCGGCGAGCACTGCACTGCGAAGAGCGACTCCTCGCGGTCGGGCACGAGCGTGCTCCCTATGCCGTAAGAGAGCCCCTCTTTGCCGCGCACACGCTGCACGAGAGGCGTCATGAAGCCCGAACCGAAGGCTGCGTTGTGGAGAACCACGGCGTCCCAACTCTCGTCGAGGCTCGAGGGCGCGGGTGCACTCAGCATGAGGGCCGCCTGTGCGCCACCACGGGTTCTGGCCGCGCTCACCGCTCCGGTCCGAATAGGCGGTCGCCGCACCTTCTCGCTCTTGTTCACAGGTACCAGCGCCCGGAGCTTGGCCATCCAGCCGGCGACCGCTTTGGCGTGGCGGCCCGGATCTTCGGCCGCGATGCCTGCGACAGCCTTGGCGCCGAGCGCCTCAAGCATGCGCGGCGCGAGCATCTCCGCCCTGATGCGGCGCCTGGTCTCGACGCGGCCGTCGGGGTGATGCTCCCAGGCCGTACCGCTCCAGAGCACAGGGCCGTTCATGCGTGCCAGGATGCCGCTCGGATCTTCGAGCGCCGTCTCTGCCTCCTCCTCCGCTTCGGTCAGTACGTCGCTCAGTTCGTCGGCGTCGAAGGCCGAGTCCGTAAGGTAGGCGAGGAGCAGGTCGAGTGCCTGGTCGAGGTACTCCTCAAGCACGGTCAGGTCGACATACCAGGAGGTGCGGAAGGCACGCACGCCGAGGCTCGCGCCGAGCCGTTCGAAGGCGCGGCTGAGGACGAGGCGGGGCATGCTGTGGGTGCCGCGATCGAGCATGGTGAGCGCGACATCGAGCAGGCCTGAGACCTCGTCGGGCTCGCTGGCCGTACCATGGTCGAAGTGGATCCGGATGCTGACGATACCGAACGAGGGGCCGCCGGAGAGTACCATCCGGTCCAAGCCCGGCAGTGGCTCAAGCGCCACATCAAATCTCGGAATCTGGATCATGCTGCCTCAACACTGCCTGTGGGCAGCACGACGAGCTCGTAGCGCGGGAGCTCATGGAGCATCCGATGCGCAAGCCCGCGAATCTCTGCGGCCGTGACAGCCACAATCTCGTCTCGAAGTCGGAGACCGGCGAGCGGGTCGCCGAAGGCGATCCAGCTCTCGCCGAGGTCCTCGGCGCGGGCGTAGGTTCCGGCGAGCGATAGCGCGTCCTGAGCGCGCAGCCGGGTCTTGGCCACGACCATGTCGTCCTCGGTCGGTCCTGACTCGGCCAGCTTCATCAGCACCGCGTCAACAGCCTGCCGGATGCGCTCGGGCCCAACGCCCTGGCGGAGGGTCGCGCTGATCTCGAAGAGCGAGGGCAGGGCGTGGTCATACTGGCTCGCATTCACATCGAGCACGAGCTTCTCGTTCACCTCCAGCGCCGCCGGCAGCAGGGCAGAGTCGCCACCGCTGAGCAGGTCGTGGAGCAGGCACCAGACCGCAAAACTCGTCGCGCGGCGGCCCTCGGTGGGCCAGGCCAGATTCACGCGCGGAGCGGCGACCGGCAGGGTCATCGTCCGGCAGAAGCTCTCCGAAAGCGCCACCTCCCGCTGCGGCCGAACGCTCTCGCGCGGCGTCAGGCTGCCCAAGGTCCGCTCGAGCAGCGCGAGTGTCTGGGACGGGTCGACTGCGCCCGCGATGGAGATAAAGAGACGGCTCGGCGCGTAGGCCTCCTGATGGAAGGCCTGAGCATCTTCGGCACGGTAGCCGGCGATGTCGTCGCTCCAGCCAATCGTGGGCCAGCCGTAACAGGACTCGCCGTAGATCTCGCGGTAGAACCGCTCCATCATCATGGACTCGGGGTCCGATTCGACAACCTGCCGGCGCTCGTTGGCCACCACCTCCCGCTCGGCGCGGAAGACCTCCTGGGTGATGAGCAGATGGGCGAATCGGTCGGCTTCGAGCTCCAGCACCTCGGGCAGCGCGGCTGCATGCACCGTGGTGGTGTAGTAGGTGTAGTCGAGCCAGGTGGCGGCGTTGACCTGCGCACCGAGCGACTCCATGCGGCGGTCGAACTCGCCGTCGGGGACGGTGGCGCTGCCGCGGAACATGAGGTGCTCGAGCATGTGGGCAAGGCCGGTCTTTCCGTTGGCCTCGTCGCGCGAACCTACCGAGACCCAGATCTGCAGCGTCGCAACAGCGTCGCGCGAGTCGGGCCAGAGCGCGTAGGAGAGGCCATTCTGCAGCTGGCCGAGGCGGATGGCCTCAAACTTCGAGTCTTTGCGGTTAAGGCGCATTCGCGCTCTTGCTGCGGTAGATGTGGCTGACCTCAGAGGTGGTCGCCTTGTCGTTGTCGCGAGCCACCAGGAGGATGCGGTTGTAGCCCGGCCGCAGCGGAATCTCGGCGCTGAAGGGCGAAGACATGAGGTCGATCGACTCGTAGGCGCGCTTCACCGACTGGGGGTTGAAGGGCGACGATTCATTCTCCACGAAGATGTAGAGGTCCTTCACGAGGTGGTCGTCGCTGACCACGCCGGAGATGGTGATGGAGGCCTGATCGGTGATGGAGGGGCCAGCCTTGAGGTCGATGAAGGGGGCCTGGAACTGCAGGAGCATCGGCGGGTGAACGGAGGTCGGCGCGGGCTTTGCGCGGAGCTTCACGGCAGCGGCCGGGACCCAGCCGAAGCGGGCCTTCTCGAGCTCTACGCGGAACCAGTCGGTGCGCTGGCCGACGACGCGGAGGATGGCGCCTGCCTCTACCTCTGTGAGCATCGGCGTGCCGATCATGGCGCCGGCGTAGATGGGCGCGCGACGCGACGCGACCTCGGCGGAGGCGTTGGCGGTTGCAGTGGGGGTGGCAGCGCCGGCCTCGTCGACGGGGATGGAGAGGGTCTCGCGGAGGAGCTCGATGTAGTCCGTGTCGAAGACCTCAGCGTCGAGTTTGATGCTCCCGTCGGCAGGACGCGAACGGACCGAGAAGTCAAAGATGGAGGTGTGCTCCTCGCCGACGCCGAGCTTGGGGGCGTTGCCGCGGCCGTTGGTGATGAAGACGGCGCTCTCCGACTTGTTGCGGATGTTGAAGTTGACCTTGCCGGCCTCGCCGCCGCCCGTGTTCCGAACCAGCATGTGGAACTTCACGCTCTCGCCCACCTGAAGGAGGCCATCGCTGTTGCCGCTCTCGGAGTCGTCGATCCAGTAGGAGAAGCCGAACTGGGGCCGCGGCTTGCCCTCCACGCGGATGAAGGCCGAGGCCGAACTGCCCAGGTCGATCTCGTCGGCGAAGGCCTTGAACCGGATCTCGTCGACCCGGGTGGTGTCTTCCTGCGGTACGGTGACCTCGACCGTCCAAGTGGCAGTGGCGCCGGGCTCCACGCGGCCGAAGATCCACTCCTGGTCGGTGAAGGCTTCGTAGCTGCTCTCGCTGACGGCGCGCACCTGCGAGAGGGGCCGGTTGCCGAGGTTGGTTGCCGAGACGGTGAGCTTGATCTTCTCGCCGACCGTCACCTGATTGTTGGGGTGATCGCTGGTGATCTGGAGTTTGATGGGCTGGATCACGTTGTCGGCGCGGCTCCAGTCAATCTTCTGCTTCACGAGCTTGAGACGGATCTCTTCGGCCTGCTGCTGTGCCAGCTTGTCGATGGCTGGCTGCGCCTTGGCGAGCACCGCGGAGCGCTCCCAGACGGGACCGGCCGCAACCAGCATGTCGTGGGCGATGGTGATCTCCATGTCGAGCTTGAACTCATTCGGGTCGTTAATGGCCTCCGGGTCGGCCTCCTCCGGCTCGTGGTAGTACTTGATGACAGAGCTCGGCAGCTCCTGCTCGGTGGCGGTGTGGGAGGAGGCGAGGTGGGTCTCGAGGTCACCCTCACGGAGCACCTCGGTGCTCGGGTAGAGGTCGACCGCCTTGTCGGTGATGGAGACCGGGACAAGCTGCACATCGGGGACGATGCCGACGCCCTGAATGGAGACGCCGTTGGGAGAGCCGTTGCGGCCCGGCGTGAGATACTGCGCGATGGTCAACTTGAGGGCCGAACCGTCGTCCATTTCGAGCACATTCTGAACGCTGCCTTTGCCGAAGCTCCGCTCGCCGACGACGATGGCGCGGTCGTTGTTCTTGAGGGCGCCCGCGACGACCTCGCTCGCGGAGGCCGAGCCGGGGTTCATCAGCAGCACCAGCGGGTAGTTGGGCTGGGTCCCGGCACGGTTCGCGCGGACCTCGTCGCGCAGCTTGTCGGCCTCGCCGACGGTGGTGACGATGGTGCCCGACTCGAGGAAGAGGTCGGAGATGCTGATGGCCTCGCGAAGGAGCCCACCCGGGTTGTTTCGCAGGTCGAGGACGAGCCCCTTCATGCCACCCATCTCTTTGGACAGCGCGTTCACAGCATCGCCGACTTCGCGGGCCGTGTTGCCCTGAAAGCCGCGCACCTGCACGTAGCCGATGTTGTTTGCCAGCGCCTTGCTGGTGACCGACTGCACCTCGATCTCCTCGCGCTCGAAGGTGTACTTGTGGGCTTCCGACCAGCCGTGGCGCATGAACTCCACCGTGACGGTGGTGCCCGGCGGTCCGCGGAGTCTGCCGACCGCCTCGTCCAGCGGCATGTTGATGGTGGAGTCTTCGTTGATCTTCAGAATCTTGTCGCCGGACTTGATACCGGCCCGGCCGGCAGGGGTGTCGGGCATGGGCGAGATCACGGTGAGTTCGCCGCCGCGGATCGAGATGACGATGCCCAAGCCACCGAAGTTGCCCCGGTTGCTGTTCTTCATGTCGTCGTAGACGTCGGGCGTCAGCAGCGTTGTGTGGGGGTCGAGCGTATCGAGCATGCCGTTGACCGCCGCGTACTCGACCTCCTGCAACTTGGTCTCTTCGGTATCGATGTGGGGCCCGATGAAGCTGAAGATCTGCCGCAGATGCAGCGGGACCTCCCAAGGCGACTGTACCTTCGAGATGTCGAAGACCTTCTTCTGCGTGCCGATGCGGATCTCGACCGACGCGGGGTTCTTGTCCATGTCGGAGGAGAAGATGGCGACCAGTTCGGGCACCGTCTTCTGCACCCGGTCGATGGCCCGGACCAGCATCTTCTTGCCGTCGATGCGCTCCGGTTCCACGTAGCTGTTGGTGATCTGCAGCGCGACGCGGCTCAGCAGCCGCAGGCTCGTCAGGTCGTAGTCCCCCTCGGTGACCGTCGCGGTCGCGAGCGGGCTGCCAGCCTCGGCGTCCAGCACGTAGCCGCGGTCGCTGAATCGGATGCTGAGGGCAAAACCGGCGACAAGCGCCAGCGCGGTAATGGTGTACTGAACAAGGGCCCAGGAACGGCGCATGGCAATCTCGTTTCTACCCCCAAGATCGGGGCGTCGGTCTACCCTATTGAAGCAAGCCGACAAGGGCAACGACCCCCGCGCCCGTTTTGTTTCGCGGGCGATCCTTCCTGCGACCGCTCGAGCCTCAGACCGGGTTGTCGATGTCGATGACCAGCAGTTCGACGCCAAAGGTCTGCGCCAGGTGCCTGCCCAGCAGCTCCACCCCGAACCGCTCCGTCGCATGGTGACCCGCGGCGACGAACATCCCACCCAGCTCTTCGCTCATCGCCTGGCTCGACTCGGCCGCCTCGCCCGTGATGAAGAGGTCGACGCCCGCGCGGCGCGCTGCCTCGAAGTAGCTCGCGCCTCCGCCGGAGAGCATCCCGATGGTGCCAACCAACTGGTCCGGGTCGCCGAAGACGAGCGGCTCCCGGCTCGTGACAGCCTCAATCCGCTCGACGATGTTCAGCGCCATCATGGGGGCGGAGAGCCTGCTGATGAAGCCGAGCGCCACGCCGTCAACCGTGAGTGGCTCGGTCGGCTCCAGCGCCATCGCTCGGAGCATGCCTGCGTTGTTGCCGAAGTCGGCGTGGGCGTCGAGCGGCAGGTGGTAGGCAAACAGTGACTGGTCTGCCTGCATGAGGCTCCGCACCCGCGCAGCCCGCCAGCCGGTGAGTACGCGGGGGTCCTTGTTCCAGAACAGGCCGTGGTGCACCAGGATGGCGTCGGCCTCTGCCTCGCGCGCGGCCTCGAGGAGGGCGAGGTTTGCGGTCACGCCTACGGCGAGGCGCTGGATCTGCCGTCCACCTTCGACCTGCAGGCCGTTGGGGCAGTAGTCGGCAAAGGCGCCCACGCCGAGGAGCGTGGCAAGGTAGGCTTCGAGTTCGCGGGGCGTGCAGCTCATGGTCTCACGGGAGGTGTCGGTAGGGGCTGGGGCGGGGTGGCGGGTGCTTTCACCGGCGGCGGAGAGGTGAGCAGTCCCTCCACGAGGCGGTCGAGGGTGGTGCCGCTGACCTCGAGCGAGAGGGCGACACTGCCGTCTGCAGCGGGCGCCGCCACGCGGACCGCGGTCAGCAATCCCGCCATCAGCCCCGGCTCGCCGGAACCCGCTGAACCCTCCGATCGCTCGACGAGACCGCGCGCTACCGCAAGCAGCGCGGCGACCAGCTCGGCAGCCCGCGCTCCGAGTGCTGGCTGCGTCGGGACAACAGAGACGACCAGGTCTAGCCCGAGCCCGAGCGTGGCGGAGGCCTCGATGCGGGCGATATCGGCGGCGCGATCGGTGATCTCCTTGTAGTCCACCTGGGTGGCTAGCCAGATGGCGTGCGCGGGGTCGGCAACGAAGACGGCTCTGGCAACGGCGGGTGGGCCGGCCACGGCGGCGCGCCAGGCCTCGTCTGTGCCGGGCTGCGCGATGCGTATCCGAGCGCCGGACTGAAGCACGAGTTCAGGGTCGCCGGCGATGAGCAGGTCTTCGGTCGGGCTCCAGACCCGCCAGTCGGGCGTTGGCTTGTGGCCGCTGCCTTCACCGTCTGCCGCGAGAGGTGGCGCAAAGGCGCCGCGCAGGAGCCGGAGCGGACGCGAGCCGTCCATGCCATACCAGGCGACGACGAGTTCCGAGGCCTGCGACATCAGCCGTTCGCGGTCGCCCTCTCGGCTCGCGCCTCCCGGCATCCCGACCTCCTGCCAGACGCGCTGCAGCCGCGGGTCGCGCCGGACCGCAGCCAGGTCGAGCCAGGCCGCCGCAGTGACGCCACGCGGCAAAATGGCCTGCAGCGGCAGCGCAGACGAGCGGGCCGGCATCGCCGGCGGAGGCTGCGGTGGCGGATGCTTCGGCTCCTTTCTGCAACCCACGACGGCCAGAAGCAGCGCGACTGCAAGGGCTGCGACAAGGGTGCGATGCTGTTGCGGCGAGGGTCGTCTCATGTAAGGTAACTCAGCAGGCTCGGGAGCGGCCCTCTCTTTCACGCGTGGCGTGTTGATGCAATCCCGAAACGGCCCTCCATGCCGCCCGCACGCTTCCTCCCTTCCGCTACGCACGTCCGCCATGGCAGAGCATCACGCACCGGCCCTCGACCCGAACGACCCTCGCCTGGTCGAGGTCAACGACCCTGCCGACATCTTCCCTGAACTCGAAAGCACCGCCGTGGGGGACCTGCTCCGCTGGCACAACCTGCCGGAGAGCAGAGGCTCCATGCCACTGTCCTCTGCGCGGGCTAGGCTGCTCGTCAGCATGTGCATGGACCATCGGGCCGACCTCATCATCCCCAACGAATTTGCCTACATCCTCCGCTCTGCCGGCGGTACGCTCCGCGACAGCGACTTCGAGGTCCAGTATGCGGTGGCCGTTGGCGGGGTGACGGAGATTGCGCTCCTGGCCCACACCGACTGCGGCATGGTCGGCGTGAGCGGAAAGCGCGCCAAGTTTGTCGACGGGCTCGTAGCGCGCGGCGGCTGCACGGCCGACTTCGCCAACAACGAGTTTGACCGCTTCTCGACCCTCTACGAGCAGCACGATGTGGTCGCCTTTGTGGTCCACGAGTGCCGCCGGCTCGAGGCGATGCTCCCCAGCCTGCGCGCCACTCCGCTCCTCTATCGGGTGGCGGACGACAAGCTCCTTCAGATTCGCACCACCCTTTGACCGCCGAAGTTACACGATGAAGCAGCAGCTCCAACTCCTCCAATCACCGGGCGGAAAGCCGGGTGAACTCGGTTTCAAACTCACTGGAACCTCCGCCGACGGCAGCCAGATCTTTCGTGTCTGGCTTCGCCAGGCGAAGGCCTGGGACAGGGCCATCAACCCGCTCGTCGACAGCAGCAGCTGGGATGTGCGCTGCTACCGACTGGTCGACTCCGCCTTCGCGCTCGAGACCGAGCAGAACCTCGAGGTCCCCAACGTGGGTCGTCCCGGCACCTCTACGGTGCATTCGGCGATCGAACTCAAACTCGCCGCCCTCGCAGAGGAGTACCGGTTCGCACCCGCGCCGGAGCTCCAGAAGCTCTCGGCCAACGGCGACAAGGTTCACGATACCGTTCTCGCCTGGGCCAAGAAGGTCACCTCGCCCTAGTCTGCAGTGGAGTTTCGCATGTCTCACTTGGCTCGGCTCATCTACCGCACACTGCTTGCCTGCGCGCTGCTCGCTGGAGCGATCCCCATCTACGCAGCGCTTGGCGCAGCCTCTGCCTACGCCGCGGGGCTCCCCATCGAGATGAACTGGCGCACCGTGGATCAGGGGGTCGAGGTCCGCGTCCTGGCCGACGACGAGATTACCGACCTGACCATCGAGGTGACCCGGCTCCGCGATAAGAAGGTCTACCGCGACAAGAGGGCAAGGCTCGGCACCGACCAGGCCCACTCGCTCAAGTTCCCCGCCTCCGACCGGACGGAGTCCTACCGCTGCCTCGTGTCAGGCAAGTTTGCCGGTGAACCGGGCTCGCTCGCCATGGAGTTCGAGGTGCCCGTTGTGAAGCCGCTCGACTTCACGCTGGTCGCCGGCAGCTACGATGTGGAGGGCGCGAGACTTGTGCTGGAACTCACCGCGCCTGCAGGCCATGTCGAGCTGGTGGTGCGCGGTGACAAGGGCGAGATCCTCGCTGACACGGCGGTGGCCTTCGCGGGCGAGCCCGCGGGGACGAGGCTTCCCGTGAGCTGGGCGCAGGCGGCCGGCCAGGTGCTGACCATCGACCTTAAGGTCTTCTCGGAGGAGGGGGCCTGGATCGGGCGCCAGTACATCCCGTGGCGCGTCGACTACACGGTTGCCGGTATCAAGTTCGCGACAGGAAGCGCGGTGATCCCGGAGGCAGATTTACCAGTTGTTTCCGCGTTCTACGACCAGATCGCCGAGACCGCCACGCGGGTCTCGAAGTGGGTTGCCGTGGAGCTCTACATCGGTGGATTCACCGATACGGTCGGGCCCGGCGAAGACAACCGCAAGCTCTCCGATGCGCGCGCCGAGTCGCTCGCACGTTACTTCATGAAGCGGGGGCTGAAGGTGCCTGTCTATGTCTACGGATTCGGCGAGAACGGGCAGGTGGTGAAGACCGACGACAACGCCGATGAGGCTGCCAACCGGCGCGCGCAGTGTGTGCTGTCGGTCGGGTCGCCGCCGACCAGCGAGACCCTCCCGCCGGCCGCGTGGCGGCGCATCCGACCCTAGCGTCGGACCCAGCGCTCGTTGAGCTCGCCGAGCGGGCCGCGGCCGGTGCGCTCGATGCTGACCTCGCCCCGGTCGGGACAGAGCTGCCGCTCCTCCACGCGGAGGAGCGCGGAGGTGGCCTCATCGGCCCGCTCCCGGCTGGCGATCCGGAGCCGGAGGCAGCCGTCGGCCCGTTCGCCCGAACCGGTTGCCTGCTCCGTCGTGATGGTCGCGCGGAGCTGACCGCGCTCGTTGCTTACCGGCTCCGAGGCCGGCCCGCTGCCTTCGATGGTCTGCCATGCATCGCCATCCCAGAGCGCCAGCCCCAAATCGGAGCGCCACCAGAGTTCGGTGTGGAGCCCTTCAACGCGGAGCAGTTCGATGCCATCGGGCGCATCAGCCGACCAGCGCCAGCTCACCGTCGCCACCGCGGCGGAGGTATGGGAGCGGCCGTCAACCGTCGCGATGCGCTCGACGGCGAAGGTGTCGTCCGGCCTCGGGAGCGGAAGCAGGCGCGCCTGTGGGCTGCCTGCGGCCGGCTGCGTTGAGGTGTCGCGGCCGCAGCCCGCCAAAGCGAACGCCGTCAACAGCATGACGCCTGCGCTCCGGGCGCTCACGGCAGATACTGTGTGGAGACGAACTGCATCATCATGTTCGACATCACATGAAGGGTGACAGAGGCGGCGATGCCCCCCGTCCGTTCAGCGAGTCGTCCGAAGAGCAATGATGGGAAGAAGACCGCAAGGCGCGCCGGGTGAAAGCCGATGGCGAAGTGGGCGAGCGCAAAGATGGCGGAGCTCGCCAGGTTTGCTGCGCTGATGTGCAGAAAGCGGGTGGAGCTGGCGCCTGGCCAGCGCCGTGCAAACCTTCGCAGCAGGTAGCCGCGGAAGAAGGTCTCTTCCGGGATGGCAACCAGCACGATCTGCATGAGAAGCATCCAGGGGAGCCAGCGCAGATTGTAGGGGATGGTGAAGCTGGTCGCGGAGGGCAGGGCGTCGCTCCCGAGCCAGAGGTCGGTCGCAGGGGTGACGCTACCCGACACCGTGTGCGCCTCCTCCACCCGCACCCGAAGTGCGAGCGGCTCCCCCGCCCGGACCGCGAAGTGAAGGGCTCCCGAGGCGGCTGGCATGGGCATGAGCGCGCCCGAAACCCGCGTGAGCTGTCCATCGCTCTGCAGGGAGAGCGTCGCGGCCGCGGCGGGCTGCCAGTGCAGCAGGAGGTCGCGCCCGTCGCGCTCGACGGTGAGGTCGGTCGGCAGGGCGGAGGCAGGGCGGAGGCTCAGCTCGTTTGCCGGCTGTCGTAGCGCGCTGAGTGCTGGCGCGGGGCTCCGTCCCGCGAAGTGGGTGTTCCAGAGGTGGTAGCCGGGGACGAAGCCGGCAAAGACGATCGCGGTTAGCCCGAGTCCCATCGCAATCCCTCGGAGCTGCTCGCGGCGCGGCCGGTCGGCCTGGCTCGGGTGGCTCCTTCCGGCGGGCCAGATGAGATCGGGGAGCAGGAGAAAGGTTGCTGCGACGAAGGCGAGGAGATTTCCGCCGACCCATCCAACGGCCCGGCCGAGGAGATCGAGGGCAACGAGGAGCAGGAGCAGGCCTGCGGTCGCCCCGAACAGCTCGCGGCCCCCGGGCGGTGCGGGATGCTCCGCTGTCACGGCGCTGCCAAGGTGGCTGGCGACGGGCGATTTTGTGTTCAACTCCATGGGTTTCGTTGTATGCTCGCCCCGCCGTTGGTGACAAGCACCAAGGGTAGTCTGCTCGCGCAGACGTCCTGGAAGGCGAGCCCTTCTGGTGATGCGTTCCCCGGCGGATGGCGCGACCTAGTGGAGACGGAATCGACGATGGCGACCAAGCACGGTGGACCGAATGATGGTGCAGAGCGTTCCGAGGCCGGCTCCGACGAACCGGTGAGCGGCCATGGCGCGACGGTGATCGGCATGCCTGCGCTTGAGGGGCTTTCACAGGCGGTGGAGGAGCAGTTCTCCGTGCGTGGTGTCGACGGTCAGGTCGAAGGCCCAATGGCCACCGACGCGCTGATCGGCGCCATCCGTGCCGGCCGCTACACGGGCGACGAGTCGGTCTCCCGCGACGGTCGTTTCTGGATTCCCATCGTTGCGATCCCCGATCTTGGTGCTGCCTTCCGGTCGTCCGAGGTCCCCTCGGGCGCGACCCTCTTCGGCGGCGCGCCATTGGGCCTCCCGATGGATTCACCCTCCGAATCGGACGATGCGCTCGGCCTATTGAGCGACGACGAACTCGAGTCGCTCACCGCACCGACCGGCGCCGCGACGATGGCCATGGAGCTGCCCGAGGGGCTGGTTCTCGGCGAGATTGCGCCGCCTGCAAGCGGAGGCGCGACGATGAACTTCGACATCGAAGAGCTTCCTGCCGAGGCCTCCATCCTTGCCGATCTGATGGATCTTGATCTCACCGATGAGGCGAAGGAGGTCCCGGCGCCGAAGGCGGAACCGGAGCTTCTCGACCTCGAGGACGAGCCGCTGAGCGAGTCGCTCTTGCTCCCGTCACCCAAGGGCTTCACCGCCTTCTCCGACGCGCCGCTTGCACTGATGGAGGCCGTGCGTGAGCAACAGCCGCCGCAGACAGTAGATCTACCGCTTCCCCACGGATTTACCCATCTGGGCCAGGCTGATTTGAGCGTGGTGGAGGCCTTGGGTCTCGAGGTGGAAGACCTGCCGATTTCCGCCGGTCCGGGGCCTGAACTTCCGCGCTCTGCATCGGAGGAACTCCCCCGCTCTGCTGGCGGACTTTCGAATCTGCCGACGCCCACAGCGGGGCTTCCACGCGGCGGAGCGACGCTGGTCGCGCCGGACGATGCGGTGGTCGATGGGTCTGCCGAGTTCCCTGCCAACCGCGGCGCGGCGCTGGGCAGCATCCAGTCGCTCGATGGGCTCGTGGGCGACTTTGGCGAGCCGCTCGATGAGCCGATGGGCGGCGGCGAGTTGCCTGCCTCCGCACGGGCCGCCGGCGCCAACATTCTCGATACCTTCTCCTCGGTGGACGCCATCTGGGCCGGTCCTGCGGAGAGCAAGTCTGCCCCTGCTTCGGAGCTCCGTGGTGGAGGCGCACGGACCGTTGCGGCCGCCCGCGCCGCGACCGTCTTCGGCCCTTCGACGGTGCCGAGCAGCGCCCATCTGGACGACTTCGATGCGCCCGATGCGGGCGCCGCCCACACCGATGGCGGAGCACCCTTCCTCTCCGGGTTTGACCAGCCTTCCGAACTCTCCGGCTTCGACAGCTATCAGCCATCCCCTGAAGGCGGCGACCCGTGGGGGGAGCCGGTCGAGGGAGCCGAGGCGACGGACGTGCCGGCCGGAACGGACGAGTATGGCGAGTACTTCGGCTCCGGAACCGGTCAGTCGACAAGCGCGCGGAAGGTGGCTCGTCCGGCGAGCAACAAGAAGCCCTGGCTGGCCATTGCGCTGGGTCTGCTGGTTGTGGGTGGCGGTGGCTACTACGGCTTCACCGTCTATCAGCAGAAGCAGGCCGAAGAGGCAGCCCGTCTTGCAGCCATTGAGGCGGCGCAGAACCGGGTGGTGGAGCAGCCCAAGATTGTCCTCGGGCAGCTCTCGGAGCTCGAATCCGGCTCGTCGAAGGCCTACCAGACCTTTGTCGACAACGGTCGCAAGGTGCTGTCGCGCGGCGGCTCCGATGAGGAGCGTGCACGGGTCATGATCGCCGCGGCGCTGCTCCTGGCCGAGCAGCCGGAACAGCGCGATCTGTTCACGGATCTCGAGAAGTGGAACGGGCAGCTCAAGTCGGCCGATGCCCCGCTGACGCGGCTGGCCCGTGGTGCCTACCTGGCGATGCGTAGAGACGAAACCGCGAAGGCGACGCTCGAGGGGGTCTCCGACCCCAACCTGCGGGCCTTTGCCTCGCTCTTTCAGGCGATCGGCGCCCTCCAGATCTACCGAGGCATCGATTTGACGGTGCCGCTCGTGGCGCCCAAGGCGGGCAAGGGTGCTGCCGGCAAGCCGAAGACGGCAGCCGAAGGATCGGGCGCCGCTGAAGGCAGCGGCAAGCCCGCGGCGAAGGCTGAGGGTGCGGCTGCCGCTGCCGCGGCCGTGGCGGCTCCGGGCGACAAGCCTGCACCTGCAACCGAGGCTGCGGCCGTGCCCGCGGCCCCCGCAGAGGCTGAGATCATTCGTGAATTGCCGAAGGGGACCATCGAGGCGCTCGAACGTGCTGCATCGCTCGACCCGAAGTTTGTGGCGCCCCACTACTGGCTCGGCTGGGTCGCGCTGTCGGAAAGAGAGCCGGCGAAGGCCCAACTCTCGTTCGGCAAGGCGCTCGAGCTCAATCCGCAGCATGTCCGCTCGGTGGTTGGCATGGCCGAGGCGCAGCTCCGCGAGGCCAAACTGGTTGATGCTGAGACGCGTGTAACCCGCGCCATCGAAGACCTCGCCGCGACCATGACGAAGTCGGAGCGGTGCGAGACCTACCTGCTCGCGGCCAGCATTGCTGTTGCTCGAATGCAGCCTCCACTGGCCATCGAGAACCTGCTCTCGGCGCTTCAGGCAGACCCCCGCAACCGGCGCGCGACCCGCGAACTCGGCGAGCAGTTCTTCCGCGCCGGCGAGTTCGATCGCGCGCTTGAACACTTCAGGCAGAACGCAGCGCTGTCGGCGGGTGATCCCGAGTCGACGCTGGGCCTCATCAAGGCGCAGTTTGGGAAGAAGGACTGGAGCGCTCTTAAGAAGGGGCTTCCGCCTGCCATTGCGCAGTACCCGCGGGATGGTCGCTTCCTCTACTGGTTCGGCCGGGTTCAGGAGGAGGAGGTAGAGTTCGACAAGGCCCGCACGCAGTATGAGAAGGCGATTCAGGCCGATCCGAACTTCCTTCAGCCCTACATTCGGCTCGCGGAGCTCGACTTCCGCTCCAACGATCTGCCCTCTGCCCGCAAGCGGCTCGACGAGGCGCTCGGCGGAGGTAGCACCTCCTCTGATCTGGCCAACGATGTGGGTGAGTCCTTCCTTGCGATGGGCGAGACGAACCGGGCGGTTGCAGCCTTCCGCGCCGCGCTGACCATCGACCGGAGCAACCCCGATGCCCGTATCAACCTCGCGGGCCACTTCATCGAGACGCGGCAGTTCGGCGAGGCGCTCGAGGAGCTGAACGAGATGATTGCTGCGGGTGTTGCGAGCCCGAGGGTGAAGCTCCGGCAGGCGAGCGCGATGATCGGCGTGGGTGAGGCAGACCGAGCGATTGAGACGCTGCTCAAACTGATCGAAGCGGAGCCAAAGAACGCGGCCTACCTCTTCGAACTCGGTCGCGCCCACATGGAGAACAAGTCGTGGCAGTCGGCCCGGGAGAACTTCGCGCGGGCCTACGACCAGGCCCCGACCATGGATAGCGCGCTCTACCATGTTGGCCGCTGCGAGCTCGAACTTGGACACCTCAACGAGGCCATCAGCGCGCTCACCCGGGTCTCCCAGCGCAACCCGTCGGGCGAGTATCACTACTGGCTCGGGAAGGCGATGGCGCGGGTGCCCGGCGATCAGGCGATGGCGGAGTACACGCAGGCGATCGACGAGGATGCGGCCTGGTCGCTCGAGAACCCGGAGGTCTTCTTCGACCGGGCGAGCATCTACCAGGCACGCAAGCAGAACAGCCTCGCGAAGCTCGATCTTGGCGTCGTGCTGACGCTGCATCCCGACCATGCGCTGGCCTCGTGGCTGCTCGGCCGCGTGCTCTACGAAGAGCGCGATTTCGTAGGGGCCATTGCCCGCCTCGATCATGCCCTCGCGGTCGATCCCAAGCTGTCGGAGGCTCACTACTACGGGGCGCTCTGCTACCTCGCGCTGCCGGTCCCGGAGAATGGGAAGGCCCTTCGGCATCTCGAGCAGGCGGTTGCGGGCGGGCTGGCCGATTCGAACCCGCGGGTGCTCGAAAAGATGGCCTACGCAAAGGCGCAGGCGGGCAACATCGCCGGCGCGGTGAGCGATCTGCAGCGCTATCTGGCGAAGGTTCCGACCCTCCCGAGCGACCAGCAGCGGAGCTACAAAAACCAGATCGACAGGTGGCGGTCGAACCGCTAGCAACCTTCGCGGAGGTCACCCGTGAAGATACTTTGCCTTCTCTCACATCCTCGCGCTGACATCCTCCTCCAGGCGCTGACGCACCTGGAGGGGGCAGATGTTCGGACGGCCGATTCCTGGGGTTCCTTCATGGAGGCGGTGGTGGAAGAGGGGCCGTCGATTGCCTTTCTTGGCTTCCGTGCCCTCCTACTTGCCGGTGAAGAGACGCTGTCTTCTGCGCCGTGGGCGTTGCAGGCACTCGGCATTCCGAGCGTGGTCGCCTTTGCGGATCAAGAAGAGCTCTCCGCCTGCGGCTTCCCGCTCGACGCATTTGATGGGGTCTGCCTCCTCTCCGAAGATGCCGATGAGATGGCGCGGGTCTGCGCCGACGCGGTGAGAAATCATGCTGTCCGCGGCGAGGTGCCCGGCACGCCTCCAGCTCTGTCGTCTCTACCTGCGGGCATCAGCGACGATGTAACGCCCTTCGATCCAGATGATGTTGGTTTTCAGGAAGATCTCTACGGCGACAGCAGCGACGCGAGCGGCCACTTCGACGCGGTGCCTTCGGCGGCCGGCGAGCGTGCCCCTGAGACGGGCGAGCGTGAGAGGCTGGCCGAGTTGGATTCGCATGCCAATGAGCTCCTCGCAGGGAGCGTTCTGCGAAGCACCCCGACCAGCGGCACGGCGCTGGCGCTCGAAGGCGTGCTGCAGGTGCAGATTGAGCTCCCCTCCACCGATTCGGGTGAGGTAACGCCGCTTGTCTTCGCACGGCTCATGCTGGCCATAGGGCTTGCTCGTCGCTCGGGAGAGTTGGTGCTTCGGAACGGGAGCGTGGAGCGTCGGTTCGTGGTGTGCAACGGCGAGTTGGGTCGGCTTGATCAGCCGATCAGCACCGCGGACGAGGCCAGGCTCTTCTCGGTGATCACCTGGAATGCAGGGCAGTATGAGTTCGTGAGCGGGCAGGTGTCGCGCCCCCGCTTCTACGGCTTCGGCAGCGCCGCCTCGGTGGTCCTGCGAAGCGTGCAGCGACATGCGAGCTTGAACGAGATCGCCTCGTCGCTCGTGAGGCATTTCTCGAGCTATCCTGTCGTGGCGAATTCGAGCGATTCTCTTGTTGGTCTGCGCGAGTCGAGCCCCGAGGTGGCCCGCTTCCTCGAGGCGGAAACTGGGACGGCGACGCTTGAGCAGCTGCTGGCCCGCGCGGCCGGCAACGTGGATGCGACCATGCAACATGCGCACCTCTGCTGGAGCCTCGGCGGCATCGTCTTCCTCCCCGAACCTGCATCCCAGCCGGTGGCAGTGGTGCTTCGGCGGGCCAAGGCGGTCGGTGGGTTCGCCATCACGGATGACTCGGGTGCGGGCATCGAATCGGTTGGGCCTCAATCCTCCGCCTCGATCGGTGCGTTGAACCAGCTCGAGGAGCTGCAGGCACGCTTCGGCAAGTCCGACCCCTACGCTGCCTTCGGACTGGCGCCCGGCTGCGGGCTCGCGTCGGTGGAGCGCCGGTACTACGAGTTGGTCCGTGAGTTTCACCCGGATCGCTTCGGGCGTTCGAATCACGCGTCGGTGCGCGCAGAGGCCGATGCGCTGTTTGTGCGCCTGCGCGACCTGCAGGGGATTCTCGGCGGTCTCGAACGGTCTCGGCCGGCTCCGCAGAGCGGGCAGACGGATGGACTCCCGGCACAAGGCGCCAACCCATCGGCCCCGTTTTCCGCGCTGCCAGTGACCGCGCCTAGGCCCCTTGTGGCTCGTCCTGCCGAGTCGCGCACCTCGGCTGCCCAGGAGGCGCTCGAACAGGCCCGCAGAAGCGGAGGCTCTTCTCCGACGCAGTCAGGTGTGCATCCTCGGGTCGGAGCGCCGCCCTCGATGGGGACGTCGCCTGTTCGGACCGGTCCGGCGCCGCTGGTCTCCTCTCATCCATCTATGGCGCGCACCGTAGCGATGGCGGCCGTGCCGAGTGCAGCAGCGTCGCAGGCCGCGCCTCGCGCTGCGGCTCCGGCTGCGGGAAGAGCAAGCGGCGACCAGCTCTTCCGCAACGCCCAGAAGGTGCTTGAGACGGGTGCGGTGGACAAGGCCTGGGACATGCTCGTTGCGGCCCGCCAGAAGGGAGCCTCTGGCCCGCTTGTCGAGGCGCATGAGGCCTACCTGCTCATGATGCGCAAGAAGCTCGACGGCCGGACCGCGAAGAAGCAAATCGAGAAGGCTCTGGAAGATCTCGTCGAGCCCCATTTGCGCGCCTCGGCTGCCGTTCTGCTCGGCCACCTCTGCAGGGCCGAAGAGAACTACACGGAGGCCCTCGCCTGCTACCGGCAGGCCACCGACATTGATGGAAACAACCAGGAGGCCAACCGCTGGGTTCGTCACCTCCGTCAGCAGCTCGACAAGGCGAAAAGACCGGTCAGTTTCCTCGACCGGCTCCTCACCCCCAAGAAGCCGGGCTAACTGAATTTCGTAAGCTCCTTGCTCCCTTCCGCGTAAGTATCATCCATGGGCAGAATCATCGGGATCGATCTGGGGACCACGAATTCGTGCGTCGCTGTGATTGAGGGCAACGAACCCATCGTACTGCCGAATGCGGAGGGCGCTCGCACCACCCCATCGGTGGTGGCCATCACGGAGAACCGGGAGCGGCTCGTTGGGCAGCAGGCCAAGCGGCAGGCCATCATCAACCCGGAGCGCACCATCTCCGGCGTCAAGCGGCTGATCGGTCGCAAGTTCGACTCTGCTGAGGTCGAAGAGATCAAGGGGCTGCTACCCTACCGGATTACCGACGCGGCGAATGGCGACTGCCTCATCACCATCAACGGTCAGGACTACTCTCCACAGGAGATCTCGGCTTTCGTCCTTCAGAAAATGAAGTCGACGGCCGAAGACTACTTCGGCGAGCCGGTCACCGAGGCTGTCATCACCGTCCCCGCCTACTTCGACGACGCCATGCGCCAGGCCACCAAGGATGCCGGCCGCATCGCTGGCCTCGAGGTCAAGCGCATCATCAATGAGCCGACGGCAGCGGCGCTCGCCTACGGCTCCAACGCCAAGGCCAACGCCTGCATCGCTGTCTTCGACCTCGGCGGCGGCACCTTCGACGTCTCCATCCTCCGCCTCCGTAGCGGTGTCTATGAGGTCATCGCGACCTGCGGCGATAATGCCTTGGGCGGCGACGACTTCGACCGCGCCATCCTCCGGCGCCTCGTTGCCGTCTTCGAGGAGCGCACCGGCATCAACATCGCCAGCGACAAGATGGCGTTGCAGCGGCTTCGCGAGGCCTCCGAAGCGGCCAAGTGCGAGCTCTCCTCGCTCAACGAGACCAACATCAATCTCCCCTTCCTGGCGGTGGATGAGACCGGCCCGCGCCACCTCACCTACACCCTCACCCGGGTGGAGTTGAACGACCTTACCGCCACGTTGATCGACCGGCTCGAGCTCCCCTGCGAGACAGCCTTCGCCGACGCCGGCGTCAAGCCCGAAGAGATCGACGATGTGCTCCTCGTCGGAGGCATGTCGCGCATGCCAAGCGTGCAGGAGCGGGTGGCCCGGATCTTTGGCAAGCGGCCCAACAAGAGCATCAACCCCGACGAGGCGATCGCCGAGGGTGCCGCGATTCAAGGCGGCATTGTGGGGGGCGAGGTCACGGAGGTGGTGCTCCTCGACATCACACCGCTCACGCTCGGCATCCGCGTGGCGGGCGGGATGATGTCTTCCGTCATCACCCGCAACAGCCCCATCCCGACGCAGCGCAAGAAGGTCTTCCAGACCACCGAGGACGACCAGGAGTTCGTCACCATCGAGGTGCTACAGGGCGAGAGCCGGGTGGCCTCCGAGAACCGGCTGCTGGGCAACTTTACGCTTTCGGAGCTCCCGCCCGCGCCGGCCGGTGCAAACCGGATCGAGGTCACCTTCCAGATTGACCGTGACGGTATCGTCCACGTCAACGCGCTCGACGTCGGCAGCAGGCGTTCGCAGAGCATCGTCATCTCGGGACAGCGCGGCCTCACCGAGGACGAGATCAGGCGGGCACAGGGTCAGTAGGCGCACTAGCGTTCGGCGGTCCGTCGCTTGGCCACCTCGTTGCGACCTTCGGTGGTGCCCTCCTCACCGCGCCGCTCCTCGGCGATCTCAGCGTGGCTCATGGCCTGCTCGCTGTCGAACCGCCGGTGGCGCCAGGTGCTCAGCCCGGCCGTGACAAGCAGGTCAACGACGGCGAGGCAGAGCAGGGCGGCGCTCACCGCTCCCGACAGCCGCGAGAGGCGGAGTCCCGCGCCATAGCTGAAGCTCGTAGACAGCAGCAGCGTGACCCCGCCCAACGATAGCACCGCTGCCATGGCGAGAAGCCCGGCAAACCAGCGTGGCGCGGCCATATCGGAGGTCGGTAGCGGTCCATCCCACCGCATCGCGGCAGGCGGCGAGAGCCTCCGCTGCATCCAGCCTACGCCCCAACCACAGAGCAGCGAGACGCCCACCAGACTCCCGACTGAGCGCAGCAGCAGGCGCCAGCCCGATGCGGCCAGCGCGGTGAGGTCGTCTGGCTGTTCGGCGGCCTGTCGGAGCAGCATCGTCCACTCCTCGAACCAG
>CAIQPA010000046.1 GCA_903873545.1 uncultured delta proteobacterium | reverse complement strand
TCGTGGCACGCTGCGTCATCTTCGTGTCGTCCCTGCCCTCGATTCACCCAGAAAATGGGCCAGAACCCTTGTCACGCCGCGTTAGATTGAGTTACGGGCGCGGCGACCGACGCCTCGCTTGCGCAAGGCGGTCGTTCTCTCCCTGCGGAAGGTGTTCATGAATCCCGAACTCGACCCCTGGCTCCAGCTCGATCTCGCCCCCCGCGAAGATGAGGATGACGACGGAGACTCCTACGAGGGCGAGGACGAAGACTTCGCCTACGAAGAGGGCGACTACGAAGAGGAAGAGGAGTCGGACGAGGAGGAGCCCTCGCACGACCCCTTTGGCGAAGACGACGAAGACCTCGACGAGGACGAGAGCGACAGCGACGACGAGGGCTAGACCGCTCCGCCGTTGCGCCGCTGCCACCAGGCCCGCACCACCTCGATATCCTGCGTGCGCCGCGCCCGCGGCAGCGAGTTGATGAACCGCTTGCCGTAGCTCTTCGAGATGAGCCGGTGGTCGAGGATGGCCACAATGCCGGTGTCGTTGCGGTGGCGGATCAGACGGCCGAATCCCTGCTTGAGCGCCACAATCGCCGACGGCACCTGGTAGTCCGAAAAGGCGTTGCCACCTGCGTCGTCGATCATCCGGCTCCGCGCCCGCACCACAGGGTCGCCCGGGCTCGAAAAGGGCAGCTTGTCGATGATGACCAGCGATAGCGCCTCGCCCTGCACATCGACCCCCTCCCAGAAGGAGGCCGTCGCAAAGAGCACGGAGTGGAGGTCTTCGCGGAAGGCACGCAGCAGCGCGCCGCGCCCCATCTCGCCCTGCACGAGGCAGCGGTATCCCACCTGTCGCCGCAGCAGGTCGTAGGCCCGGTTCATGTTGCGGTGGCTCGTGAAGAGGCAGAGCGCCCGCCCCTCCGTGATGGTGATGAGCTCGCGCAGCGTCGGTGCAATCTTGTCGACAAAGGCGGGATCGTTGGGCTCGGGCAGCCCGTCCGGCACAAAGAGCAGCGACTGCTCCATGTAGTGGAAGACCGGCTCCAGCGCCCGGGTCGGCGTGGTCGCCGGCAGCCCCATCCGCCCTAGGAAGAAGCGGAAGCCGCCGTCGGTCGCCAGCGTCGCAGAGGTGAAGACCTGGGTCTCGCACTGCGGCAGCAGCCGCTCACGGAAGATGGCCGACACATTGATGGGGAAGCAGGAGAGGCTGCTCCCCTTCCGCCGCCGCTCGAACACATAGACCATCTCCGGCAGCGTGCGGCCGGCCAGGTTGCTCAGGTCGCGCGAGAGCACCTCGATGCGCTCCGTCAGCTTGGTCGCCGTCTCCGTTGTGACCGCCACCCCCTCCACCGCGCGGCAGAGCCGCCCCAGCGAGACCTCCGCCCGCGGCAGGTCGAGCAGCGCATGGATCCCCGCCTCCGAGGCCGCCAGCTCGCCCCAGTCGGAGACCTGATCGGTCCCCGGCATCGCCCGCTCCAGTGCCTGCAAGAAGCCGTGGACCGCGTCGCGCGCCTCCTGCAGCGCCTCCTTCGCCTCGCCGCTGTGGGCCGCCGCCGTCTCCATCGTCAGCTGCGTGTCGGCAAAGAGGTCGCCCACACGCGCCGTCGAAAGGTGGGTGCCGAAGAAGCTCGAGGCCGTCTCCTCCAGGTGGTGCGCCTCGTCGAAGACCACCGCGTCGTAGTTTGGTAGCAGCCCCATGTCGTCGCGATCCCGCAGCGCCAGGTCGGCAAAGTAGAGGTGGTGGTTGACGATGATCAGCTCGGCAGCGCCCGCCGCGGCCCGCGCCTTGACCACAAAGCAGTCGGCGTAGTGGGGGCACTCGCGCCCCAGACACTGCTCCGTCGTCGTCGACAGGTCCATCCAGGTGGCGAAGTCGTCGGGCAGGCTCTCGAGCTCTGCCCGGTCGCCCGTGCGGGTCTTCGAGATCCAGGCCATGATGGTCGGCCAGTGGTGGCGGTCCTCGGGCGCGCGGAAGCGTGGCTCCGCTGCGAACCGCTCAAAGCGGTGCAGGCAGAGGTAGTTCTGCCGACCCTTCAGGCAGACCGCCGTGAAGGGGCGGTCGACGATCTGCCGTAGCAGCGGGATGTCTTTCTCTACGAGCTGGTCC
>CAIQPA010000045.1 GCA_903873545.1 uncultured delta proteobacterium | reverse complement strand
TGCAACTTGTGCGACAATCGGGGCAGCAGGTCTGCAGCGGCGGGCCGGAACCTCACGCAACGCGAAGGTTGGACGATGATGAGAGCAACGATGGGTTGGCGGAGTTTGGCAGTGGCGGCGCTGGTGCTGGCGGCGTGCGACGAGGCAAAGCCGGCCGCCGAGTCGGACACGGAGGTGGATGGGGCCGACACGACCGCGGATACCGAGGCTGATACAACGCCCGACACCGAGGCCGACACAGCCGCGGACACCGGTGCAGACATCGAGGCGGACACCTCGCCCGACACCGAAGCCGACACGGCCGTAGACACCGAGGCCGACACCACGCTGCCGCCACGCTGCGGAGATGGCCTCACCCAGCCGGAGCTCGGCGAGGACTGCGACGGCACCGTGCCGGACGACCGGACCTGCCGCACCGAGGCCTTTGTAGCCGGCACCATCGGCTGCGCTGCCGACTGCCAGCTCGACCTCTCGCTCTGCCGGCAGGTGACCTGCGGCGACGGCTTCGTGGACGGCGATGAGGGCTGCGACGACGGCAACACCGTCAGCAGCGACGGCTGCGACGACAGCTGCGTGGTCGAGTTCTGCGGAGACGCCACCGTGCAGACGGGCGAGCGTTGCGACGACGGCAACGCGACCTCCGGCGACGGCTGCTCCGCGCTCTGCATCGGCGAGCTGTGCGGCGACGGCACCCTGCAGACCATCCTTGGCGAGGCCTGCGACGACGGCGACGCCAACAGCGACACCCTGCCCAACGCCTGCCGCACGAGCTGCCTGACGGCCGGCTGCGGCGACGGCGTGCTCGATGGCGGCGAGGGCTGCGACGACGGCAACCTCGGCTCCGATGACGGCTGCGGACCGACCTGCGCGGTAGAGTTCTGTGGCGACGCCATCGCGCAGCCCGGTCGCGGCGAACAGTGCGATGACGGCAACCCCACCGACCGCGACGGCTGCACCAACCGCTGCACCCGCGAGTATTGCGGTGATGGCATCCTGCAGTCCTACCTCGCCGAGCTCTGCGACGACGGAAACCGCAACGACACCGACGGCTGCAACACCCGCTGCGTGCGCGAGTTCTGCGGTGACGGCATCGAGCAGAGCTACCTCGGAGAGCTGTGCGACGATGGCAACCGGGTGGCGGGCGACGGCTGCACCAACGGCTGCGTGGCGGAGTTCTGTGGAGACGGCCGGCGGCAGAGCTACCTGCTCGAGGACTGCGACGACGGCAACACGGCGGGCAACGACGGCTGCTCCGCAACCTGCCGCCGTGAGAGCTGCGGAGACGGCGTGACCCAGCCCGCGCTCGGCGAGGCCTGCGACGACGGCAACGCCATCGACACCGACAGCTGCACCAGCTTCTGCCAGCTGCGGGGCTGCGGAGATGGCCGCATCGATGCGCTCACCGGCGAGGAGTGCGACGACGGCAACGCCAACGGCCTCGACGGCTGCACCAACAGCTGCCAGCGCGAGTTCTGCGGCGATGCGGAAGTCCAGAGCTACCTCGGCGAGAGCTGCGACGATGCCAACACCGTGACCACCGACGGCTGCAACGGCTGCCGCCGAGAGTTCTGCGGAGACGGCCTCACGCAAGCCTACCTCGGCGAGCTCTGTGACGACGCAAACCTCGACAACACCGACGGCTGCAACAGCCTCTGCGCCCGCGAGTTCTGCGGAGATGGCACCGTGCAGGCCTACCTCGGCGAGCTCTGTGACGACGGCAACTTCGCGGGCCTCGACGGCTGCACCAACGACTGCCTGCCCGAGTTCTGCGGAGACGGCGTCACGCAGCGCTACCTCGGTGAGGTGTGCGACGACGCCAACCTCGACAACGCCGACGGCTGCACCACCGCCTGCCGCACCGAGTTCTGCGGAGACGGCATCGCGCAGAGCTACCTCGGCGAGGCCTGCGACGACGGCAACCCCAACGAGCTCGACGGCTGCACCACCACCTGCGTCCGCGAATTCTGCGGCGACGCCACCGTGCAGGCCTACCTTGGCGAGAGCTGCGACGACGGCAACACGCTCCCCGAAGATGGCTGCTCCTCCACCTGCGGCGTGGACGGCGACGACCCCTACCTCATCCGGCTCGACGGCTTCGTGGACCTGTCGGGCAGCGGCACCCCGCTCCCGCTCCGTGGCGACGATGCCACGCTGACGGTCGAGGTGGGCTTTGAGGGCAAGCTCTTCGGTGCCCTCTTCACCCAGGCCACGGTCAGCACCAACGGCTTCTTCGCCACCGGCCCGGTGGGCGCCTCGCCCGCCAACGGCTTCGGCGCGAGCACACCGAACGGCATCATCGCCCCCTTCTGGGACGACCTCGTGGTGGACAACGCCTCCGCCGAAACGAAGGTGGGGGTCTATGCCGCCACGCTCGGCACGGCGCCCCACCGGATGTTCGTGGTGCAGTGGCACAATGTGCGGGTGAAGGGGGAGGCGACGGGCGCGCCGCTGCTCGACTTCGAGGCAGTGCTCTACGAAGGCACCGGCGAGGTGCAGTTCCTCTACCACCGGCTGAGCAGCGCCACGCAGGCCGACCGCTGGAAGGGCACCTCTGCCAGCATCGGCGTGGAGCGGAACGATGGAGTGGTGAGCTTCGCGGTGGGCGAGAATCTGGCGACGGTTACGCCCGGGGCGCTCATCACGCTGTCGCCTGTGGGGTCGAGCTACCGGGCCAACCGGACCTCCGTGCTGGGCCACAACTGGGAGGACCCGCGCGAGCTCGGCTACCGGTCGCCGACGCTGTCGGAAGAGAGCGACGGCGCGGGCGACTACATCGGCCTGCCCTTCGACTTTGTCTTCTACGGCCAGAACTACTTCGACGCGGTGGTCAGCACGAACGGCTACCTGACCTTCCTGGGCGACGGCAACGCGGCGGCCAACACGGCGCTCCCCGCACGAAGCGCACCGCCCGCGATGGTGGCCTGCTTCTGGGACGACCTCGACCTGCGCGGCGCCGGCGAACTCTACTACGAGACGCTGGGCGCGGCCCCGTTCCGACGCTTCGTGCTGACCTGGACCGACGCGAAGGTGGGCAACGCGGCCGACGCGCCGACGCTCGACTTCTCGCTGCTGCTCTACGAGGGCAGCTCGGTCATCGAGTGCCGGTATGGCGCGATGCGGGGCAGCGGCAACGGCACGGCGGGCCTCTCGGCGACCATCGGCCTTCAGAACGAGAGCGGTACGGCGGCGACGACGGCCTCCTTCAACGAGGGGATCGTGGAGCCTGGCGACACCGTGCTCTTTGTGCCCGCGTCGGGTTCGTCGACAGCCACCTACGCGGTCTTCGGCCTCCGCGATCAGGATGAGTTTGAGCGGCTCGCGACCAACGGCGCCGCCGCCACGCTGCTGACCGGGAGCGAGAGCATCGCGCCGCTCACGCTTGGCTTCACGCTGCCTTGGTGGGCGACCGCGCGTGAGACGCTGCTCTCTGTGGGCGCGACAGGCTGGCTCAAGGTGGGGGGCGGCGCGACCGATGCGCTGGCGACGCCGACCGCTTCGACCATCGATCAGGTGAGTCTGATCGCGCCGTTCTGGGCGCCGCTCGGGCTGGCCTTCGGCGCTGTTCGTGGGCTCGGCACGGCAGACCGCCAGCTCATCTCGTGGGAGAATGTGACGCTGGCCGGCGCGACGGGCAGCAACCTGAGCTTCCAGACAACGCTCCTGCCTTCGGGCGAGGTGCGGGTGCGCTACGGAGCACTCGCGGCGCGGTCACGGGCAACGCGCGGCGCTGTGCAGCTTGGCGGGGCGACGGTGGGCCTGAGCAACCCGGGCGCCAACCTGGCCATCGACCCGCTCGCAGCGCAGCCCTACGGGCAGCTGTCGGGCGGCGGGCTCCGCTGGATTCGGCGCTAGACCGAGGGGAGCCTGCGGCGCTCGTTGAGCGTCACGAACTCGCGGATTTCGTCCATCACGGGGTCGGGAGCGTTCTCGAAGGCGAAGCCGGTGGCGACGTGGCGGGCGGCCATCTTGGTCCAGCGGCAGACGCCCTCGACCTCGACGATCTTGCCCGAGATGGGCATGGGGAAGCGGAGCTGCACCTTCTCGCCGTTCTCATACTTGTGGTCGGTGAGGACCAGCAGGCCGGTGGCGGAGATGTCTTCGGAGCGGCCATGCTTGTGGAGCGCGCCGGGGCCAAAGACCTGGACGGGGCAGATGAAGGGGACGCGCTCGTCGCGGCGGAGCTCGGCGCCGCCCGCGGAGGGGAGCGGCGGCGGCTGAGGGGTGGTGGTGGCGGCCGGGTTGGCCCGCTTGAGGAGGGGCACCGGGGTGATCTGCGGGCCTGCCGCAGGCGGCGGCGCGAAGGGGGCCTCGGGGGAGCGGGCCAGCGTGGGGACGACGGTCTGTTTGGGGTCGAGGACGCAGAGGTATTGGCTGGGCGCGACGACCTGCATCAGGGCGCGGGCGAAGGAGGAGGCCGAGGGGTAGCGGTCGGTGGGGAGGTAGGTGAAGGCGCGGGCCAGCACGGCATCGAGCTCGGGCGGGGCGCCGGGGATGAGGGTGCTGATGGGGGGCGGGGTTTCGCCGCGGGCGACAGCGGAGAGCACGTCGCGGGGGGCGCCGAGGTAGGGGAGACGGCCGGTGATGGCCTCGAAGAAGGTGACGGCGAGGCCCCAGACGTCGGCAGGGGCGTGGGTCTCGCGGCCCATGAGCTGCTCGGGCGCCATGTAGTCGAGGGTTCCGACGGTGCGGCCCTCTTCGGTGAGCTTGGTGCTGGCTTCGCGGTCGTAGGCGACGCCGAAGTCGATGATCTTGATGACGTCGCGGCCACTGGGGCTGGCGGCGATGAAGATGTTGGCCGGCGTGAGGTCGCGGTGGATGACGAGGCGGGCGTGGGCGTGGTCGAGGGCGCCCGCGCACTGGCGGACGAACTCAATGCCGTCGGGCAGGGTCATGCGGCCGCGCGAGGCGAGCAGACCGGCGAGCGAGCGGCCAGTGAGGAGCTCGAGCGCAACGTAGGGGCCATGCTTGGCGCAGACGCCGGCGTCGCGGACCGAGACGATGT
>CAIQPA010000044.1 GCA_903873545.1 uncultured delta proteobacterium | reverse complement strand
CCGCTGCAACCTCCGCCGGAGCTCGGCGTTGCAGGCCACGCCACCCGTCACGATGAGCTGGCGGACGCCGGCAGCCTGACAGGCAAGAAAGGCCTTGCCCGCCAGCACATCGCAGGCCGAGGCCTGGAAGGAGGCGAGGAGACCGCAGAGCGCTGTCTCGTCGGTCACGTCGATGGTGCGGACCGCGTGCGAGACCGCCGTCTTGATGCCGGAGAAGGAGAAGTCGAGGTTGCCCTTGCGCCACATGGGCCGCGGAAATTCGAAGGTCTTGGGGTCGCCGAGCGCCGCCATCCGATCCACGATCGGGCCTCCCGGGTAACCAAGGCCCGCCATCTTTGCCACCTTGTCGTAGGCCTCGCCGGCAGCATCATCGAGCGTGCGGCCGAGCAGCTGGTAGGAGCCGGGCCCCGCGCAGTGGTAGAGGCTGGTGTGGCCACCGGAGACGATGAGCGCGACGCAGGGGAAGGCGGGCTCGTCGAAGCCCTCCGCCACCTGCAGGAAGGGGGCGAAGAGGTGGCCCTCGAGGTGGTGCACGCCCACCATCGGCAGGTTGCGGGCCAGCGCCAGCCCCTTTGCGAACTCGATGCCGACGAGGAGGCTCCCGACCAGGCCGGGCCCTTCGGTGACCGCCATCGCCGAGATGTCGGCCAGGGTGACGCCGGCCTCATCGAGCGCCTGCTGCACCACCCGGGTGATGGCCAGCGCATGGCTGCGCGAGGCCAGCTCGGGCACCACGCCGCCATAGAGGGCATGCAGGGCGACCTGTGAGTCGACCGCCGAGGAGAGCAGGCTCCGCGTACCGTCGAGGACGGCGGCGGCGGTCTCGTCGCAGCTCGACTCGATGGCGAGCAGCAGCGGCCCGCCCCGCTCGGGTGGGTGAGCCGCGGTCATGATGGCCTAGAGACCCTGCAGGATGGTGCGGATCTCGCCGGCGCGGCGGCTGTTGGGGTTGAGCTCGAGGTAGCGCTCGTAGGCCTCGCGGGCGCCGGCGTTGTTGCCCGACTCCTGCCGCGCCGCGCCGAGGGTGAGCAGGGCGTTGGTGTTGCGGCGGTTGATGCGGAGCGCCCGCTCGAGCGGCCCGGTGGCCGAGCCGGCCTCGCCCATCTCGTAGTAGGCCTGGCCAAGGTAGGTGAGGGCGTCGGAGTTCTGCGGGTCGGCCTCGATGGCCGCGTTGCAGTTGGCGACCGCATCCTTGTACTTCTTGGCGGCGAAGCTGGTGGCGCACTTGTCGCCCGAGCCCTTCGCCACGGGCGCGACGATCGCCGGAGCAGGCGCAGGGGCGGCCTTGGGTGCGGAGGTCTCCTTCTTGGGCGCCGTCTTGGCCACAGAGGGGAGCTCCTTGGTCTTGGAGCTGGCCCACGCCTCGGCGAGGTCGGTGGCGCTGTTGGCGACCGCGATGCCCACATCGTTGCCGGCAATCTTGGCCTTGTCGAAGGCCTCGGCGGCGGCCTTCTTCGCGAGCTCCTCGGCGGTCGGGCCAGCGGGCGCTGCCTTGGCGGGAGCCGGGGCCGGTGCCGGGGCAGGCTCTGGCTCACTGCCCACATTGAGGACGGCTGCGATGACCACCAGCACCAGAATGCCCAGAATGATCCAGGTCCAGCGAACCGCGGAGGGCTCCTTCTCGTTCGAGCCATACATCTCGTCGAACTCGTGGTGCTCTTCGATGGCCGCGTGGGCGCCCGTGAAGAAGCCCTCCTCGTGATCGGCAAGGCCGGTCAGCGGAGCAGACTGCGTGCCGGCTACGACGGAGCCGAGATCGAGCTCGCGGGGACCGGTCTCCGCCACCGCGGGGATGGAGCCGGAGGCGCGGACAATGGACTCTTCGGAGAGCTGGCGCGCGCCCGATGCCGAGGTGGCCGGAGGCGCAGTGGGCGGAAACCAGACCGGCGCGACCGGCGTCGCGGTGGACTCTTGCCGCATGGCCTCCATCTCGCGGCGGCGCGCCTCTGCGGCCTCCGGGGAGATCGTAGCCGGCATCGAGCTGCCGGTCGGAGCGACGAAGGCGGGCTGGTCGCCGGAGAGCGAGCTGAGCGAGCCGGTGATGGAGTCGCGGCGGGTGCGGAGCTCCTGCTCGCGCACGGCAAGTTCGTTCGTGCGGCGCTCAGCGGTCGCCCGGAGCTCCTTCACGCGGGCCTCAGCCTCGCTCAAGATGAGCTCGGCCTCCGACTGTGCCAGCTCCTCGTGCATGCCGCGCTCGAGCTCGAGCCGCTCCTGCTCCTCGGCCAGCGCCTGCAGCTCTGCTGCGTGGGCCCGGCGCTGCTCCTCGATGGCCCGCTGCCGCTCGGTCGCCAACCGGGCAACCTCCTGTTCACGGGCGATGCGCTCCTGCTCCTGTCGTGCGAGCAGCGCGGGATCGGCGGCCGGCGACGAAGCGGTCGCCTCGTTGAGCCAGGCGCCCACCTGACCGGCGGGCCGCTGTGCAGACGAGGTCACCTGATTGAACTGGCCCGTGGGCATGCGGTCAAAGCCATCCTCGTCGCCGAGGTAGGTGTCCTTGGAGGGAACGAGGATACCGCCACGGAGCAGCAGGCCCACAATCTGGCAGCCAATGAGGTCGTCGATGTCGGCGAGCGACACCACCTCTTCGAGTGAGCGGATGCCGTCAAACAGACGCACCAGCGTGTTGGCCTCGGGCGGGAGCTGGCCGATTTGGGCCACGAAGGCGGGATAATCGACGGTGTAGGTGCGCGAAAGATCGCCCACCTGCGCTGCTGCGGAGCCCCAGGCCGAGGCGTAATCCACCGCGTCGTTGAGGAGCTCATCCATCGTGTGGTGGAGCGTGCGGGTGCGACCTGTCGAAGCGGCGGCACGGAGCCGGTAGGTGCCGGTCTCCCAGGTCATCATGCGGCGGAGGACGCTGAGCCCCTGCGTACGGTCGCCCGTGGCATCGATGAGTTCGCCCCGCTCAAAGTAGAGCGTGCCGGAGAGCGCGCCATGCTGAAAACGGAGGACGGCGGTCTGCCGGTCGCCCGCGATGGTCTGGAGGAGTTCGATGAGGGTGGTTCCATCCACATCGCCCGTCAGCTCAGCGCCGGGCGTCGCGACGCCAAGCGAGGCTGCCCGTGCGAGGATGCCGGTGATCCGGGCGACGAGCTCGCGGATCTGGAGCGGACGCGCCACCACATCGGCAGCGCCGGCGGCCTGCGCTGCGGCTGGCAGGCTGGCATCGCTGCCATCCGAGACGACGATGACGGGCAGGCTCCTGCCCTCCGCCCTGATCTGGGCAAGCAGGGTGAGCGCCGAACCATCCGAGAGCCGCGCCTCGGTCAGGATAAGGGAGGGCGCGGCGGAACGGAGCGCAATACCGGCCTCGGCCAAGCTCGCAACGCCGCTCACAGGGTGGCCGGCCTTACGGAGGCTTAGTTCGGTAAGCCGGCGCGAACGCTCATCAGAATCAATCAGTAGAATCATGCGCTGACGAGCCTCTCGCGGGCACTTTGCCGTACCGTGACAGAATCCAACTTGCCCAATCAGGAGTCACCAGTCGGCGGCTCTCGCTTCGGCGCAGGCCGAAGTTGATACACGCTACCGCCGATGCGAGGCAAGCAAAGGCCACCACTTTGACGCGGCCAACCCGCTATTGTCTGCTGCGTGGATGATTTGTGCCGCGGCGCCCCGCCTTGCATTGACGGGGTGGGTCGCCTAGTCGCGCCTAGCGCGCGGTGCCGCTTCGTTTGCACCCCTGTTTGCCGCCCAGAGCAGTGGAATGACCGACGAGAACGAGCCCATTTCGCCTGACGAACCTGCCCTGCCCGACGAGCCGCAGATCGAACCCGCGCCGAACGACGACAATGAGCCTACCGTAGCGCAGTCGGGCGAGGCCGCAGAGGCAGGCCCGGCCAGCGCGGCGCCACTTCTTCCGAGCGGGCCGTCGGCCAGCCCGACGCCCGGCGGCCGCCTCCTCGCTGCCACCTCTCCCGGCGCGCTCGCGGACTGGAAGATCGGCCTCGCCGTCCTCGCGGCCGCCATCCTCCTCTTCATCCCCGGCCTCGGCAGCTTCGGCCTCTGGGACCCCTGGGAGGTCCACTACGGTGAGGTCGGCCGCCAGATGGTCGAGCGGGGCGACTGGATCTCGCCCTGGTGGGGCTCCCACTGGTCCATCCCGGGCAAGAACCCGGAAGGAGAGTTCTTCTTCTCCAAGCCGGTCCTCCTGCTCTGGATGATGGGCATCGGCACCGAGCTCTTTGGCTTCTCCGACTTCGCCATCCGCATCGGCACGGCCCTCATCGCCATCTCCGGGGTGGTCGCAGCCTACTTCATGGGTGCCCGCATCTGGAGCCGGCGCGTTGGCCTCCTCATGGCCGCCGCGCTCATGACCAGCCCCTTCTACGCCATGCTCGGCCGCCAGGCGCAGACCGACATGCCCTTCGTCGGGCTCCTGACCGTGGCCATGTGCTGCCTCATGCTCGGCGCCTTCGCCCGCGACCGCAACGAGCCCGTCGATCGGCTCTCCTGGAACCTCTTCCTGGGCAGCATCGCGGCGCTGATGATCCCCCAGCTGCACACCGTCCTGATGCGCCAGACAGCCTGGTCCACCAACCCGGCCTTCAATGTTGTTGAGAAGGCCTTCGCCTGGGGCCCCAGCCAGCTCCTGCTCTACCTGTTGATGATGGCGGTGGTCTACTTCACCGTTGTGCGCAGCAGCAGCCGCACCCGAGGCCAACTCTACCTCTTCCTCTTCTACGCCTTCGTCGGCCTCGCCACGATGGCCAAGGGTATCCTGGGCTTCGCCCTGCCCGGCGTCATCATTCTGGGCTACCTCGCTGTCTCACGCGACTGGTCCTTCCTCATGCGGGCCGAGATCCCGCGCGGTATCCTTGTGGCCCTCTTCGTCGGCTTCCCCTGGTACGGCGCCATGTTTGCCCGTCACGGCGGTATCGGCGGCTCCTTCTGGGACCGCTTCATCATCCATGACCACTTCAAGCGGCTCTCCGAGGGCGTCCACCAGATCGACACCGGCTCCTTCGAGCACTTCATCAAGTGGCTCGGCTACGGCCTCTTCCCCTGGGGCTCCTTCCTGCCGGCCGTCATCGCCCGCACCCTCTCGCCCGAGCCAGACAACGAGCAACGCGACCAGCAGCGGGCCCGCTGGATGCTCCTCGTCTGGTTCGGCGTCGCCTACGCCCTCTTCACCCTCTCGAGCACCAAGTTCCACCACTACATCTTCCCCGCGGTGCCACCCATCGCCATCCTGGCTGCGCTCTTCGTGGACGACCTGCTCGAAGGCCGGCTCTCCAAACGCCTCCACTGGCCGCTCCTGGCCTCGGCTTTCGCCCTCTTTGCCGTCATCGGCTTCGACCTGCTGGCCGATCCGCAGCACCTCAAGAACCTCTTCACCTACCGCTACGACCGGCTCTGGAACGCTGCGGAATGGAATCCCGGCTTCCGCCTGGCGATGGGCAGCTTCTACGCCCTCTTCGCAGTGGCATTGCTGATGATGGCCATCCCAGGCAGGCGGAAGGTCGTCTTTGCCGGCACCATCCTCCTCTGCCTCACCGCGCTCGCCTCGGCCGGCTGGACCCTCAACGGCTACATGGCGACCATCTCGCCGAGCTGGAGCCAGGCCGGCCTCTGGGATGCCTACTACGCCCAGTGCACCCCCACCGATCCGCCGCCCGGCGCCCACCCCATGAAGCGCTACTGCAAGGAGCCGGCCATCTCTTACAAGCTCAACTGGCGGGGCGAGACCTACTACACGCAGAACGAGATCGTGCCGCTCGCCGACACCGAGCAGGTCAAATACTTCGTCGAGCACAACGATGCCCGCTGCTTCTACGCCATCATGGAGCGTGGACGGGCGACAGCCTTCAGGAACGACCTGCCCGTCGGCCAGCGCGAGACGGTCCACGAGGCCTACACCGGCAACAACAAGTTCATCCTGCTCTCGGCCAACTGCAAGCCGGCGCCGGCGCCCGGTACGCAGAAGAAGAGCGCTCCTGCGCCCGCTGAGGCCAGCGGCGGCGGGGTCATCGACTGATGCTCACCATCCGGTTCCACGGCCACGCCTGCTTCGGCCTCGACCTGCCGGATGGCACCTCGCTCTGCATCGACCCCTTCGAGGCCGGCGGCTTCGGCGGGCTGCTCCCGGAGCGACCGATCCCCGACCGCTACAGCCGCGTCGTCTGCACGCACGAGCATGCCGACCACAACGCCACCCATGCAGTGCCGAGCGCGCGGCGCATCGCCCAGCAGCACCGGGAGCCGGGCCTCCACATCGACACCTTCACCGCCCCGCACGACGAGCATGGCGGCCGCCTCCGCACGGGCCTGGTCTCGCTCCTCCGCATCGAGGCGGGTGGCGCCACCATCGTCCACCTCTCCGACCTGGGCGAACGGCCCCAAGGCCCGCTGCTCCGCTGGCTCCGCGAGCGGCCCATCGACCTGCTCATCGGCCCGGTCGGCGGCTACTTCACGCTCGATGCAGACGGCTTCGCCGAGATTGTGGCGCTGGTGAAGCCCCGCTTCGCGCTCGGCTGCCACAGCGCCGAAGACGGCGCCCGGCTCCCCGACCTCGACGATCTCTCGCTCCTCAACGCTCGGCTCGGCCCGGCCGCGACGGGCGCCACGCTGACCGCTGACGAGGCCGTCTGGGCGCTCGACGGTGCTCCGATTCCGGCATCGCAGCAGCTCCTCCGCCTGCGCATCGCGCAGTAGCGCGGGGCGCAAAACGAGGCAGGGCGCCCGGAGGGTGAACCCCGCGCGCCCCGCGTTCGTGGAACCGACCGCCTAGTTGCGGAAGGTCACGTTGCCGAAGCTGCCGGCCGAACCAGCCGTGCCGAGGCCCGTTGCGGTGTTGGGCGAGGTTCCGCCCGAGCCGCCCGTGCCGGAGGTGGCCGTCGCAGCGCTGTTCAGGAAGGTGTTGCCGCTGGCGTAGGTGGTGTTGGTGAGGGTGCCTGCGCCCCAGACCATGATGTCCCAAGAGGAGCCACCGCAGCCGCCGCCACCGCCGCCGCCGTGGCCGCCGCGGGTACCGGGCGCGCCGCCCTGACCGAAGTGGGAGCAGAAGCGGCGGATGTCATTCGAGCCGAAGGTGTTCTGACCGCCGTTTCCGGCCGCACCCGGGTCGCCGCCGGCACCACCGTTGCCACCGTCGCCACCGTCGCCACCAAAGTCGCGGGAGATGCGGTTTGCAGAGAGGAGCGGGAGCGAAGCACCCGTGGGGGTGGTGTAGATAACGAAGATACCGAAGGAGCCGCCGCCGCCCGTGCCCGTCGAGCCGAGCTCGGCCGCGCAGCCACCCGAGCCGCCGCCGCCGCCCGAGCCGCCAAGACCCAGCTGGGTACCGGAGGTCGCGATGGAGCCACCGCCGCCGCCGCCGCCGCCGCCGCCCGCGCCTTGACGGCCGTGGTTGCCGCTTGCACCGGCGTTGCCGCGCCACTCTCCGCCGACGATAGAACCTTGGTTCAGTCCGCAGCCGAGCCCGCCTGCGCCGTCGCGATTCGCCAGCACGGCAGGGCTGGTCCCCGCAACGCCGTCGGTGCTACCCGAGGGCACATAACAGGTGCTCGCCGAGGTCGCGTTGGCGTTGTTGTAGACGCTGGGCTGACCGCCAGTTCCGCCGGTACCGCCTGCATTGGCACCCGCAACGCCTGTACCCGAAGTACCGGTGGCCGAGGTCGAAGAGGTGCGCGTGATGCAGGCCGCGTTGCCGCCCGTGCCGCCATTCACCGAAGTGAAGGTGTCGGCGACCGTAGCAGAGAAGGTGGCGGGGTCTTGGCAGGAGCGGGTGCCGCCCGTGCCGCCAGGCGTGGGCGTGCAGCTGGCGGTCGAAGCGTTGGCCGTGTTGCCGCCGGCCGCGCCGTTCACACCGGCCGCGCCGGAGGTGCCTGCAGCACCGTTGTTGCCCGGGCCGCCCTTGCCGGCGTAGATCTGGTTGGTGGTGATGGAGACGCCGCTACCGCAATCCCGCATGTAGATGGCGTAGGAGTTGGCGCTCACCGAAGTGGCGTTGGCGCCGTCCACCACGAAGCCGTCGAAGCCGGCGCTGGTGAGGCTGGTGCAGACCACTGCCTTGCGGTCGCCGCTGCCCGAGGGACCGCGCACAACGGTCAGCGAACCCGCCGCGTTGCGCTCCCAGGTGCTGGCACGGTGGCCGCCGAGCAGGAAGATGCCCTGACGGAGCGTGATCTGCTCGGTGTAGGCGCCATCGGCGACCAGCACGTTGGGGCGAGTGGCAGCAGAGGCCCGGTTGGCGAGCGCGTAGGAGATGGTGCGGCAGGGGTGGTAGCCCGCGACGGTGTTGCGAGGCCCAAGGCCGCAGGTCGCGTCGTCGACCGAGATGCTGTCGTCGATCGAGACGTAGATGGCGGTGGTGTCGAGTTCGAATTCGCAGCCGTCGTCGGGCACGCCGTTGAGGTCGAAAAAGCCGGGGTCGCAGCTCAGCTGGCAGATGGCACTGCCGGTCGCCGAGCAGGTGCCGAAGGCGTTGGGCTTGTTGTAGATTTCGGTGCAGTCGATGCCGCAGGCGCCGCAGTTCTGGTCGTCGCGGTAGACGCCGGCGACCAGGTAGTCTTCGTCGACTGAGCCGTCGCAGTCGTCGTCGTTGTAGTCGCAGGCCTCGACGATGGACGGGGTGCCGGCCACGGCGTCGCAGGTAAGCGGGCCGCTCGGGTCGGTGGCGTCGCAGGCCGCGGTGCCGGCACGGCGGCAGGTGCCGACGCCCGAGAAGCAGACGCCGCCACGACCGGCCCACTGGGCATCTTCGTCGGTGCCGCCGTCGCAGTCGTTGTCGAGGCCGTCACAGACCTCGGTGGCTGAAGGGCCGGCTGTGGCCGAGCACTCGGTGGCGCCAGCGGGGCTGGTTGCGCTGCAGACCTTCACGCCGCGGCGGAGGCAGATGCCCTGTCCAGCGCTGCAGACAGTGCCGCGGTCGCTCCAGAGGGCGCCGTCATCGACGGTACCATCACAGTCATTGTCGAGGCTGTCGCAGACCTCGGTCCCAGCCGCGCCGGGCGTCACGGAGCAGACCGTGGGGCCGGCCTCGTTGGAGGCGTCACAGATCTTCACGCCAGTGCGCTGGCAGATGCCCGAGCCGCCCTGGCAGATGTCGCCGCGGTCAGCCCAGAGGGCGCCGTCGTCGATCGCACCGTCGCAGTCGTCATCGATGCCGTTGCAGCTCTCGGCCTGCGCGGTCTGGTTGGCGACACAGGCGTTGGCGCCCGCGACGCAGGCGGTGAGGCCCTGCGCGCAGATACCAGGCGTACCGGTGTTGCAGGAGATGCCGCCGCCCGGGTTGCCGTCGTCGGTGGCGCCATCGCAGTCGTTGTCGATCCCGTCGCAGAGCTCGGTGGAGAGCGGAAGCACCTGACCAACGCAGCTCGAGAAGCTGCCGACCGAGCAGGTCTGAACACCCGCGCGGCAGATGCCCACGCCGGCCGTCGCAGCCACGCCATCGTAGCAGGAGCGGGCGATCGGAGCTCCGGCCGCATCTTCGTCGGTGCTGCCATCACAGTCGTTGTCCAGACCGTCGCAGCTCTCGAGGCTCGCCGCCCGCAGCGGCTGGCAGACAATGCCGCCGGCGGTGCAGACGGTGGTTCCCTGAGAGCAGACGCCCTGCTGACCGGTGGAGCAGAGCGAGCCCGACTGGGGGTTTCCGTCGTCTACCGTGCCGTCGCAGTCGTCATCGATCCCGTTGCAGAGCTCGGCCGAGAGCGGAAGCACCTGGCCCACGCAGCTGCCGAAGTTGCCCGCGTTGCAGCTCTGCACGCCGCGGCGGCAGATGCCCACGCCGGCCGTCGCAGACGCGCCATCGTAGCAGGTGCGGGCGATCGGAGCGCCGGCCGCATCCTCGTCTCCAAGGCCGTCGCAGTCGTTGTCGAGGCCGTCGCAGACCTCCTCGTTGGGGAGCAGCAGCGGCAGGCACTCGAGTCCTGTCGGCGTGCAGACCGAGGTGCCCTGCGCGCAGATGCCGTCCTGGCCCGTCGGGCAGAGCGAGCCGCCTTCCGGATTGTCGTTGTCGATGAGACCGTCACAGTCGTTGTCCAGCCGGTCGCAGAGCTCCTGGTCCGGGACCACGTCGCCCACGCAGCGGCCATACTCACCGACGGAGCAGGTCTGCACGCCGCCCTGGCAGAGGCCCACATTCAGGGTGGCGTCGCCGCCATCGTAGCAGTTGCGGGCCAGCGGATCGCCCGCAGCATCTTCGTCCTCGATGCCGTCGCAGTCGTTGTCGAGGCCATCGCAGATCTCGGTCGAGGGGTCGAAGAAGGGAGTGCATTCCGAGCTCAAGTCGCCACAGGCTGCCGAGCCGCGGGCGCAGACGCCTGGGAGGCCTGTAGCGCAGGTGCCGCCGCCCGTCGGGCTGCCGTCATCCGCCAGGCCGTTGCAGTCGTTGTCCACGCCGTCGCAGAGCTCGGGCTCCGGCACCACATCGCCGATGCAGGGGCCATACTCGCCGCCCGTGCAGGTCTCAAAGCCGGTGCGGCACTCGCCCACGCCGATGTAACTGGGATCGCTGTCGAAGCAGACCCGCGCAATCGACGAACCCGTCTCATCTTCGTCCACATTTCCGTCGCAGTCATCATCGATGCCGTTGCAGATCTCGATGGCGGCGGTGACCTCGGTCACGCAGCGAACCGTGCCGGCGTCGCAAATCGTCTTGCCCAGTGCGCAGGCACCGGCGCTGCCCGTAGCACAATCGCGACCCTCATCCGGGTCACCGTCGTCGATGGTCCCATCGCAGTCATCATCGAGCCCGTTGCAGAGCTCGCCCTGCGGAAGAACGGCACCGACGCAATCGGAGAGGAAGCCGTCGGTGCAGCTCCGCTGACCGGCCGCACAGGCGCCAACGCCAAGGGTGGTCGGCGGACCGTTGTAACAGGTCTGCTGAATCAGGAGCCCGTCGCCGGTCTGGTCCACCGTGCCATCGCAGTCGTTGTCCACGCCGTCGCACAGCTCCGTCTCCGGTGCGCGCGCAGAGGCGCACTCAATCGACGAGCCGGTGCAGATCGTCCGACCGGGGCCGCAGATGCCGGCAAAGCCCGTGTCACAGTCGGCGTTCACGCCCACCGGGTTGTCATCCACATTGCTGTCGCAGTCGTTGTCGATGCCGTCGCAGAGCTCATCGGCCGCAGGGTTGATGCCGGCGCTGTTGTCGTCGCAATCGGTGCCCAGACAGGCGGGGCCCTGACCAAACTCATCGCCGTCCTGATCGAGGCAGAGGGTGTCTGGCAC
Organism: uncultured delta proteobacterium; assembly: GCA_903873545.1. GTDB lineage: Bacteria > Myxococcota_A > Bradymonadia > REDH01 > REDH01 > CAIWGR01. The sequence continues at coordinate 282 of CAIQPA010000044.1, read as the reverse complement.
ACAGACAAACCGGGTATCCGTCGCGATGAAGCCGAAGAGCACGCAGGCGGCGTTGTCCTCACAATCAACACCGGTGCTGCAGTAGTTGCTGCAGAAGCCGTCGCCCGTGAGCGGGTTGAGCAGGATGCAGGTCAGGCTCTCGCAGTCGCCGCTCTCCTGGCAGTTGTCGCCGAACTGCCCAGTGCCAGGTGTCACATCGGCCTGTACCGTCGTGTCGTTGGCGTCTCCGCCATCACCGCCGTCCGCCGTGTCGGCGCCGCCGGTGTCGGTGGTGTCGCCCGT
>CAIQPA010000043.1 GCA_903873545.1 uncultured delta proteobacterium | reverse complement strand
GTCGACTTCCTCCGGCGCAACGCCCCTGTGACGGGTCGCGCGACGCAATGAGCTCGGTCAACATCGCGAGCCACCTCTCCGCGATGGCCGCGCGCCGCCCGAACGACATCGCCATCTACTGCGCTACGGGCGGCGACCCGGGGGACCGCGACAGCTATGCGCGGCTGACCTACGCGGAGCTCGACCAGCGCAGCGACGAGATCGCAGCCGGGCTGCTCGCGATTGGCCTCAAGCGGGGCGACCGCTCCGCCCTCATGGTAAAGCCCGGACTCAACCTCTTTGCGCTCACCTTTGCGCTCTTCAAGGCTGGGATTGTCCCGGTGCTCATCGACCCGGGCATTGGGCTCAAGAACATCAAGGGCTGCATCGCCCGCTCCAAGCCGACAGCCTTCATCGGCATCCCGCAGGCGCACGCGGCCCGCCTCGTGCTCGGCTGGGGGCGCGAGACCCTCACCCACCTCGTGACCGTGGGCACCCGCTGGGGTTGGGGTGGCGTGAGTCTGGACGAGGTCATCGCGGCTGGTCGCGCCAAGCCGGTGCCGATGGCGGAGACGAGCGGCGACGAGATTGCCGCCATCCTCTTCACGAGCGGCTCCACGGGACCGCCGAAGGGGGCCATCTGCCGTCATCGGAACTTCGATGCCCAGGTGGTCGCCATCCGCGAGATGTTCGGCGTTCAGGAGGGCGAGATCAATGTCCCCACCTTCCCCCTCTTTGCCCTCTTCGACCCCGCGCTTGGCATGACCTCGGTCATCCCGGACATGGACGCCTCTCGTCCTGCGAAGGTCTATCCTCCGAATGTGATCGAGGCTGTGAATGCCTTCGGCGCGACCACCATGTTCGGCTCCCCCGCGCTGCTCAACACGGTGAGTCGCTGGGGCGAGGCGCACGGCTCCAAGATGCCGACGCTGCGGCGCATCATGGCCGCCGGAGCGCCGGTGCCCGCGCCCATCATGCGGCGCATGCTCGCGCTCATTTCGCCCGACGCCGAACTCTTCCCGCCCTACGGCGCCACCGAGTCGCTGCCCGTCGCGATGATGTCGAGCAACGAGATTCTCGCAGAGACCTGGGCCGAGACAGAGAGGGGCGCCGGCGTCTGCGTAGGCCCGCCCGTGCCCTCCATCCGGCTTCGGGTCATCGCCATCACCGACGATGCGATCGCCGACCCCGCGCTGGCGACCGATTGCGCCGTTGGAGAAGTGGGTGAAATCGCGGTCTGCGGCGATGTTGTGACCACAGGCTATCTGAACGACGAAGGTGCCGACGCCCGCTCCAAGATGGTCTCCGCCTCCGGCGAGCTCTGGCACCGGATGGGCGACCTCGGCTACCTCGACGCCAAGGGCCGTCTCTGGTTCTGCGGGCGCAAAGGCCACCGCGTGGTGCTCGACGATGCGACCCTCTTCTCGGTCAACCTCGAGGAGGTCTTCAACACCCACCAGAGCGTCTATCGCACCGCACTCGTCGGCGTAACGGTTGCCGGCATCCGCGAGCCGCTCCTCTGTGTGGAGCTGGAGCCCAACACCGCCGCGCGCGAGAAGAAGCGCATCGAGCAGGAGCTGCTGGCGATGGCCGCAGCAAACCCCGTCACTGCGCGGGTGAAGCGGATTCTCTTCCATCCGGGCTTCCCGGTCGATGTGCGCCACAACGCCAAAATCAACCGCGAGACGCTGGCCGTCTGGGCGCAGGGGAGGCTCTCGTGAAGCGGGCGCTCGTTACAGGCGGTGGCGGCTTCCTCGGCAGCTACATCTGCCGCGACCTCCGGGCGCGCGGCGTAGAGGTCGTTTCGCTGCAGCGTGGCGACTACCCCGCGCTGGCGGCGATGGGAGTCACGACCGTCCGCGGCGACATCGCCGACGCAGACTCCGTGATGCGGGCTGCGGAGGGGTGCGATACGGTCTTCCATGTGGCTGCCAAGGCGGGTGTATGGGGCTCCCACGAGAGCTACCGCGTCGCCAATGTCGTGGGCACCGAACGGGTGCTCGAGGCCTGCGCAGCCCAGGGCGTTGCCCGCCTTGTCTACACGAGCACGCCAAGTGTCGTGCATGGCGGAGACGACGTCGCGGGCGTGGATGAGTCGGCCCCCTACGCATCCGAGTTCCTGACCGCCTACCCCGAGACCAAAGCCGCGGCAGAGCGGATGGTGTTGGCGCAGCACGGCGAGAAGCTCGCGACCGTTGCGCTTCGGCCCCACCTCATCTGGGGGCCCGGCGACAACCATCTGGTGCCCCGCATCATTGAACGCCACCGGGCCGGCCGGCTCCGCTTTGTGGGTGACGGCAGCAACGTGATTGACGGCGTCTATGTGGAGAACGCCGCAACGGCCCACCTGCTCGCTGCCGATTGCCTCGAGCGCGGCGGCGCCTGCGGCGGCAAGGCCTACTTTATCACCAACGGCGAGCCGATGCCGCTGCGCGATCTGGTTAACGGCATCGTTGTCGCAGCCGGGCTGCCACCCGTGAAGCGCACCATTCCGCCTGCTGTGGCCTATGCTGTCGGCGCGCTGCTCGAACTCATCTTCACGCTGCTGCGCCGCGAGAGCGAGCCGATGATGACCCGCTTCGTCGCCAAGCAGCTCTCCACCGACCACTGGTACGACATCAGCGCTTCGGCGCGCGACTTTGGGTACCAGCCAGCCGTCTCCACCGAGGAAGGGCTTCGGCGGCTGGCTGAGGCGCTTCGAGGCAAAATCCCGCCAGCTTAGGGCGTGATGGAGAAGGAGTGGAGGATGCTGCCGTTGGCAGCCACCGCTTCGAGACTCATCGTGCTGCCGACCACGTTCACATGCATGAAGTGGAACTGCGAGATCTGCGTGTCGATCTCGGGCCAGGTGCCAACGCGCCAGAAGGAAGACTGCGTATCGAGCGTGCCGCCGGCGCCGCCCGTGGTCACCCAGGTGATGCCGTTGGGCAGCTCGGGGGTGTGGGCATAGAGGTGGTTGTGGCCGTTGAAGACGATGTTGACGTTGTAGGAGGCGAAGAGGGGCTCGAGGATGTTGCGCACCTGCGGCGCCTCCATGGAGGCGGGGAAGGCGAAGCGGCCGCCCAACCAGAACTCGATGCGCGGCGGCTTGTGGAAGACCGCTGCGCGGAAGGTGGCGCTGGTCGCCGCCTCGGAGCCGAGCTGGTTTTCGATGCAGATGTACTGCGGGCTGCCCGGATCGACGGAGTTCTCGGTGTCGAGAAAGAGCACGAACATGGAGCCGTAGCGCCAGCCGAAGCAGTGCTCGTCGTCGGGTTGCGACATATACTCGTTGAAGAGCGAAGCGCCCGAATCCGAGTAGCGCTCGTGGTTACCGGCGCCGACCAGGAAGGGGACGGTGGAGGCAAGGGCGGTGAGCGGCTGAAAGAGCTGGCTTCGGAACTCGGCCCGCGTACCGTTCTGCACACAGTCTCCCGTCGACATCGCGAAGTCGGGGTCGTAGGCGGCCATGCGCGGGGTCAGGCCTCGGAAGTTGGAGGGGCCGTCCTGGTTGTCGCCGAAGACGACGAAGGAGAAGGCGTCGCCGGCGCCATCTGCCGGCGCTGTGCGGAACGATTTCACGGGCGTGGCGCCAGCCTCAGTACCGACGGAGTAGTAGATGGTGGAGCCGGTCAGCAGCCCTTCGAGGCGGACCTCGTGGGTGGTGCGAGAGACCCCCTCCGAGTAGCCCGCCGTCAGTGCGTCCGGCGCGTAGCCGAAGCGAACCACGCCGGGCTCGGCTGCAGCGGTCTCCCACCGAACCGAGACGGCCGTCTGCGTTACCCACATGAGGTAGGGCGGGCTCGGAAAGGTGCTCGGGTTGAGCACGGTGACCGCCGGAGGGTAGGGCGGCGTGGTATCGTCCACGGTGGTGTCGGTCGTATCGGCAACCGTCGTGTCGTCGATGGTCGTGTCTGCAACCGTTGTGTCCTCGACGGTCGTGTCTGCAACCGTTGTGTCATCGACCGTCGTGTCTGCAACCGTTGTGTCCTCGACGGTGGTGTCGGCAACCGTGGTGTCCTCGACGGTGGTGTCGGCAACCGTGGTGTCCTCGACGGTGGTGTCGGCAACCGCGGTGTCGTCGACGGTTGTGTCTGCAACGGTGGTGTCCTCGACGGTGGTGTCTGCAACCGTGGTGTCATCAACCGTCGTGTCCGCAACGGTGGTGTCATCAACGGTCGTGTCTGCGACGGTGGTGTCTTCGACCGCGGTGTCATCCTCGACCGTGGTG
>CAIQPA010000042.1 GCA_903873545.1 uncultured delta proteobacterium | reverse complement strand
GGCCGCCGTCTGGGAAGGCGTCGATGAGCTCGGTGGAGGCGCCGCCGATGTCGACAATCTGGGCGCGTGCCAGGTCTGGGAAGGAGCCGCGGGTGGCATGGAGGCTAAGTTCGGCCTCATGCTCTCCCGAGATGACATCGATGGAGGTACCGATGAGGAGCGAGAGTTCCGCGGCGGCCTCGGCGCCGTTTGCGGCCCTCCGGAAGGGGGCAGTGCCGGTTGCGATGCGGTGGTGGACGGCGAAGTCCTGCGCGAGTTCGTCGAACCGGACGAGGGCCTCGGCGGTCCGTTCGAGCCCTTCGCGAAAGAGGCTGCCATGCTTGTCGAGCCCCTCGGAGACCCGGGTGATCTCGGCCTCATCGGTGACAACATGCCAGCCCTCTGCGCCACGCTCGGCGATGAGCATGATGACGGTGTTGGAGCCGATGTCGAAGCTGGCGACGCGGGTGCCGACAGCGAGCGTGGAGGGCTGGAGTGTCATCGGCCCTTCACCTTGAACTCGGCGCGGCGGTTGAGGTTGTCTTTGTCGCTGGCGGGCATCTCTTCGCCGTAGCTGACAACGCGGAGGCTATTGCGGTCGAGCCCGAGCGAGGCGAGGTAGTTGACGACGACGCGGGCGCGGCGCTCGCCGAGGGCGAGGTTGTACTCGGTGGAGCCGGCCTCATCGCAGTGGCCTGTGACGACGAGGGAGACCGCGGGGTTCAGCTTGAGCCAGGCGGCGTGGTCGCTGAGGATCTGGGCGGCGCTCGTGGAGATCTCGAAGGAGTCGAACTCGAAGTAAACGGTGGTCCAGGTGTGGGGACCGCCTTGGCCCTCGGTCGCCGGCTCCTCTGCGCCCATCTCTTCCTCTGTGCCATACTCCTCGGTGGGCGGCTCGGGCTCGACCGGGGCAAGCTCCTCGCCACCTTCGCGGCAGGCTGGGTTCTGGCTGGCGGCCTCGCGGGCCTTGTCGGCCTGGGCACGCGCGGCGTTGGCGAAGCGTTCGGCGGCCTTGTAGTCCTTGGCGTCGTAGGCTGCCTGCGCCTTCTCGACCAGGAGTGCGGCGGCGCGGTACTCCGCAGGGGCGCAGCGCTCGGCGTTGGCGGCGAGCGTAAGCGCGCCGTGAGCATCGGTGAGCAGCCCCTCGGGCGGCGGCTTGGGGCAGCCTGTGAGCAGCAGCGCGAGCGCGGCGAGGCCGAGGGCAGCGAAGGGAGAATGGGGTGTGCGAAATGCCATGGTGTTGTCCGCTTGCACTACCGCTGCCAGGCGGGCTGTTCGAACCCGCTGCCAACGAGAGGGATCTCGGTCTGCGGGAATCCGCTGGCCGGCATGATGTAGAGCTTCTTCTTGCCGCCGCGGCTCGAGGAGAAGACGAGGAACTGGCCGTCCGGAGACCAGCTCGGCTCTTCGTTGTCGCCCTGGTCCTGGGTGAGTCGCTCGATGAAGCCGCTGTCGACCTCCACGGTGAAGATGTCCTGGCGGACGCCATCGCGGCCCGTGAAGGCGATGAGGTCGCCGCGCGGAGACCAGTCAGGCGTGGTGTTGTAGGAGCCGCGGAAGGTGAGGCGGCGCTCGCCGGTGCAGTCGGCGTTCATCACAAAGACCTGGGGGCCGCCGCTGCGATCGGAGACGAAGGCGATGCGGGAGCCGTCGGGCGACCAGGAGGCGGAGACATCCTCGGCGGCGTTGTTGGTGCAGCGCCGGAGCGCCTCTGTGGCGGGGTTGAGGATGTAGATTTCGGCGTTTCCGTCACGGGTGAGCGTGAGAGCGATCTCGCCCGTCCCGGGCCGCACAGAGGCGCCGGAGTTGAGCCCCGGCTGACCGGACAGGGTACGGGTCGACTTGCCGCCCGTGACCAGGTCGGGGTTTCCGCTGGCGAAGGAGGTGTAGACGAGCTGCGAGCCGTTCCAGGCGGGGAGGATGTTGATGGGGCCGACGCTGGAGATGGGCTCGACATGCGCGCCGTCGATGCCGGTGACGAAGACCTGCTTGGAGCCGCGGGTGCGGGCGACGTAGGCGATGCGGGTCCCGAAGAGGCCCTCGTTGCCCGTGAAGTACTTCATGAGGAGGTTGATGAAGCGGTAGACCTCTGGCTCGACTGCATCGAGTCCGACGGTGGTGGACTTGAAGCCGATGTCGACCTCTTTCTGGGTGTTCACATCGAAGAGTTTGATCTCAACGCGGGCCTGGTTGGTGGCCACCTTGAAGGCCGCTTTGACGACGAACTGGGCGCCGACATTGTACCAGTTTGTGAAGTTGGTGGAGGGGGCGGTGATGCCCTCGCGCGAGCTGTCGAAGAAGTATCGATCGGGCGACAGCACGTTGAAGAAGCCCGCGATGCCGAGGCAGGTGCGGATGGTCTTGGCCATGGAGAGCTGGAGGCCGCGCGGGTCGGTTTCGCCGAGGTTGTAGGTGTCGGGGACGGCGATTTTGGTGAGCGCGTCGTAGCTGGAGGGGCGGACCACGATGGTGGTGAGCCCTTCTGGCACACGGTCGGGGGTGGTGGTTTGGGCCGCGGCGGGGGTGGCCGCGAGCAGGAGCATCGCGGCGAGGGCAGCGAGCAGGAGTCGAGCGGCGGAGCGGGCATGTTTCATGGATTCACTGGCACTTGATTTGGCTGTTGAAGCCCGACTTCTCGATCGACTGGCGCAGGCCTGCATCCGTGATGGAGTTGAGGTCGAGTCGGCTGGCTCCCATGGAGTAGCGAGAGCACATGGTTCGAACCGCGCCATCGAACAGGGCATTTCCGCTGGTCGATTTGATGTCGCAGGTGGAGATGCGGCCCTGAACGGTGACGCGGACGTAGACGGTTGAGGCGAGGGTGCGACACTCGCCGGGCGGGATGCCGGCAGGGGCACGGAGGGCGCGCTGGAGCTGGGCGGTGATGCGGGCCATCTGGTTGGCGACGGCCGAGGCGGAGAGGCTGGTTCCACCCTGGTGGCCGCTGCTGCTGCCCATGACAGGCAGGTTGTTGGTGGGGCGGAGCGGGTTGGTCTCGCCGCGGTAGGGCGTCGGGGTGGTGACCTTGGGCTTTACCTTCTCCGGCTGCTGCTCGAGCGTCTCCTTCTTGGGCTTCTTGGGCTCTTCTGGCAGCGGCTTGAGGGCGACGGTCTCCTCGTCGGGGGGCGCGACCTCCTTGGGCTGCTCGGGCTTGATTGGCTCGGGCTCCTCGAGCTTCTCGGCGGGGGCCGGGTTTGCGATCCAGGGCAGCTGTCCATCCTTGGGCATGATCTCGCCCCACTTGAGCAGTTCGGCTTCGATCACGACGGGGGCGCTGGGCGCCGCGGCTGGCTCGCTCATGGAGCCCACAAGCGCGAAGCCGAGCACAACCGCGTGGGCGAGCAGCGTCAGGACGATGCCTGTGGCAGTCTCGGCGCCGGTACGGCCGTGTCGCTCTGCGGCTGACTGTGGTTGATCGCTCATCGCTTTGTCGGCTTCTTCTCGGGCGGTGCGGGGGCCTCGTCGGCGCCGTAGCCGGGGTTGGTGACCATGCCGAAGTTGGTAACGCCGGCTTTGCGGATTCGGTTCATCACGCCAACAACAAATCCGTAGCGGATGTCTGCGTCGGCCATGAGGTAGAGCGTCTTGTCTTCCTGGAGCTTGGCGTTCTGGGAGAGCTTGCGCTCGATTTCATCGAAGCAGGGTTCGTAGGTGGCGGGGCCGGGCGCGGCGAGCGCGGCGCTGCAGTCGGTGATCTTCTCCTCGCCGATAAAGACTTCGAGCCGGGGGCTGATGGAGAGGATCAGCTTCTTGGCGTCGGCCGGCATCGGGGTGGGGTTGTTGGTCGTCTTGGGGAGGTTCATCTCCACCAGCTTCATCTGGTTTTGGGGGGCCATGAGCGGCGTGGAAATCATGAAGATGACCAGCAGCACGAGCATGACATCGACGAGCGGTGTGACGTTGATTTCGGCCACCGCGCCGCGCTTTCTTCCAACCGGGTTCATTCCCATGGTGCTACCTCCCTTGCTGCCGGAGCAGCCGCCCTGCCCTCACTTGAGGAAGTTGCGCTTGACGATGTTCAGGAAGTCGTTGGTGAAGCTCTCCATCTCCACCGAGAGGTCTTGAATCTTGGCGTTGAGGAAGTTGTAGGCGACGACGGCGGGGATCGCGGCACCGAGTCCGATGGCCGTTGCAACGAGTGCCTCAGCAATCGGGCCTGCGACGACGTTGATGCCGAGCTGGGCGCCCGCGGACTGGTTGGAGAGGTTGACGAAGGCCAACATGATGCCCCAGACGGTTCCGAAGAGGCCGACGAAGGGGGCCGCCGAGCCGATGGTGGCCAGTGCGGTGATGAGCCGCTCGAGGTAGGCGATCTCGGAGGCTGCGGCCCGGCGAAGGGCACGCTCCACATTCTCGATGGCGCCAAGCTGCGCACCCATATTGCTGTCGGCCTCCTGCTGGCTGCGCAGCTTGCGGAGTTCGACGAAGCCGGCCTGGAAGACCTGGCTGACGGGGGAGTGGGGGAGCCGCTCGGCCTCTGCGTAGATGGCGTCGAGCCGCTTGCTGTCCCAGAAGATGGCGAGGAAGGCCCGCGTCTGGCGGTTGGCACGCATCAGCTGGAAGGTCTTGAAGCCGATGACGAACCAGCTCGCGATGGAGGAGAAGATGAGCAGGGCGAGGACGGCGAGGACGATGCCGGAAGCATCCCCGAGCAATCCGATGATGCTCACCTGCTTGGCGGCCTCGGGGACGGCCTGCGCCAGAAGGAGGGAGAGGTGACTTTGCATGGCGTGCTCACAGCGACGGAGAATGGTGGTGGGATACCAACCCGCGGGAGGTGCCGCAAGGAACGGGCGATAGGCCGCCTGGTGCGTTACTGCGGCGGCGCTGAGGCGGGCAACGCGGCGTCGGGAAGCCAGCGGAGGGCAAGGCCGAACCGGACGCCTGCGCCCCGCTCCACATTGAGTTCGAGGCCGACCTTTCGCTGCAGCGGGATGCCGACGCGTCCGGTGAAGTAGCCGCCGAGCGCAGTGCGGCCCACGGGGCGGCTGTCGCGCTGCTCGTAACCGAGCCCGATGTTGACGCTGCGGGTGAAGTTTGCGGAGGCCTCTCCGCCAACGGGGAGGCGCCAGACGAAGGCCTCGTCGGAGAGGCCGAAGCGGTCTGCGGGGTCGAAGCGGAGCTGGGAGACTTCGGCGCCGGCGTGGGCGCGGACCAGGACGTTGGCGAAATGGGTGGCGATGGTGCCCATGTCGGCCTCGAGCGAGAGCCGGGGCTCGGCGGCGAGGCGTCCTGCTCCGGCGTCGGTGAGTCGCTCGTCGGTGAGCGCGACGCCGAGTTCGATGTCGGTCAGGCCGCGCTTGCCGATGGGGATGCGGGCGGCTGTGTAGAGCCCGAGGAGCTGATAGCTGCCGGCGGGAGCGGCCTGGAAGTCGGCGGTCGCAACAAAGTGGCGGAGGCGGAGCGGTAGCATGGCCCCGAGCACCGTGACGCCATCGCCCTGCAGGACGGTGGTGGAATAGGAGGCCTCGGCGGAGAGTCCTTCGCTGCGGGAGCTGTTCTGTGGAAGCGGGGCGCCGGTGCCGCGGAGGGTGCCCAGGAGATCTCCTGCCCAGGTGAGTCCGAAGCCTGCGCTGCCGGCGACCGCCAGGGCCTCGCCTGAGGCATGGAGCCAGCTCGTGGAGGGGTTGGCTTCGACGAGGGCGAGGCCACCGAGCCCGACGGCGATGCTGGCAATTTCACTCCCGAGGAGGATCCAGGCGGTGGCCTCTTCGCCCATGACGAAGTGTCCTGCGCCGTGGACGACCGACCCGACGGTGAGCGCGGTGAGCCGAGCGGTGTTGGAGCCGGCCTGGCCGCGTTCGGCATCGAAGTGCCAGTTGTCGCGCAGGAGCTCCTCGTCGGTGAGCTGCCAGGGCGGCCGGGGGCCGCCATCCGTGATGGCTGATGGCGCCTCACCGCCGGTGCCCTCGCCGGAGCCATCGTCGATACCGGAGCCCTCGGCTGCGTGGGCCGGGCTGGCACCGAGCAGGAGGCCGGCGATGAGCGCGGCGCAGCAGGCGGGACGAAACATCAAGGGAGCGCCTCGAACCGGCCGTTCTTCACGGTCGCGAGCCGGGGCCGGAGCTTGGGGTTGCCGTTGGCGTCGAAGCGGATGGGGCCCACGACACCCTGCGCGCTCCAGTCGCCGTCCATGCGGCGGCGGAGCTCGGCTGCGCTGTTGAGTCCGTCGGTGAGCATCGCCCGGCGCATCAAGGTGATGGCGTCATGCGAGAAGGCCTCGGCGCCGCTCGGCTCGCGCCCGAAGTGGAAGAGGAAGCGGTTGCGGAAGAGGGCGGCCTCGTCGGTCGCGAGCGGCGCGAGGAACCAGAAGGGGATGATGGCCCCCTGCAGGTAGGCGGCGGCGTTGCGCAGGAGGTAGTCGTCTGCGGCCATGCTGCTGAGCAGGTAGGTGACGCGGCGGCGGCGGTCTTGGGTCTCGCCATCGGCCGGGAAGACATCCCTGGCGGCAAGGTTCGAGACCACCGCGGAGACGACGGTGGAGGTGGCGGCGAAGAGGACCACGTCGGCGCCGCTGCGGGCGATGGCAGCAGCGGCAGCGGCGGCGGAGGTCTGGAGGTTCTTCGCGGTGGTATCGACCTCCACGGTGACGAGCTCTTCGAGGCCGCGCTGCCGAGCATCGCGGAGTGCGGCGGCGCGGAAGAGGTCGAAGAAGGCACCATCGGGGCTGCTCTTCTCCGTCACGAAGGCGATGCGGCGTGCGCCACGACGGGCGACAGCCGCTTCGACCGCGCGCGTGGCCTCTGCGGCAGCGTCGACGAAGAGGCGGAAGCTGCCCGGCTGGTGGGTGAGGAGCGGTTTGGGGCTCAGTGCTAGGTGGGGAAGTCCGTGGCGGACGGCTGCGGCTCTGGCGGCCTCGACCAGCTCGGGCTCGACGGGCCCGACGATGGCAATTGCGCCTGCTGCAACGAGCTCATCGACGGCGCGGGTGACGGCCGCGGCATCGCTGAAGGTGTCGCGGATGAGAAGTTTGGAAGCAGGCTGTTCGGCGTCGAAGCTGCGCTGTGCAAGGAGAGCGCCGCCAAGGAGGGCGCGACCTGCGCGGCGCGCGGGGCCGGACAGTGTGAGGAGGAGGCCGAGCGTGGGTGCGGGGGCCGCCGCCGCGTCGGTCAGGACCAGGCCGCAGGAGGTCGCGCTGAGGGCCTCGGCCCGCTGCGAGAGCTCGGTTGCGAGCGGTCGATTGCTCGAGGCGAGCGCGAGGGAGGCGAGCTCGCAGCCGATCCGCTTGCGCGTGGCGTCGCTGGTAGCGTCCCAGACCCTGAGCATGGCGGAGGGCGGCGTGTTGAGGACGAGCGCAGCGCGGATCCGGTCTGTTGCATAGGTGGCGAGCGGGCCGGCATCGGCGCGGAGCTCGAGCGCTGCGAGTGCGTCGAGGGCCGGCGCGATGTTGTTCTCCCGGAGCTGCGCCTCGGCGATCAGCGCAAGGGCAAGCGGCGCGTCGGCGGGGAAGACCGAATCGACCATCTTCTGCTGCTCGGCGGGCTGACGTGTCTGTTCGCCGAGCGATTCGAGCGCGCCGTCCACATCTCCCTCGGAGACGCGCTGGTATTCGATGTAGTAGGAGGCGGCCGCAGCCTCGGTGACGGGGGTACGGGAGAGCTGACGCAGCCCCTCGCGGGCGCCAGCGGCATCTGCGGTGGCGAGCTGACAGCGGCTGACCATGAGGTCGACCTCGTCGGAGCGGCGGTCGCCGGGATAGCGGCTTGCGAAGAGGCGCAGGGCGTCGAGCGCGGCCTTGAAGTCGTTGCGGTCAAACAGGGCGCGGGCGGTGGCGTAGTCAGCGTCGGCCTCGTCCGCGGTCCAGGTCTGCGGGGGCGGAACGGGTCGCGGAATCTCGATGACGACGGGCTGCGGCGGAGCTCCGCAGCCGGCGGCGAACCCCGAGACGAGCCCTGCCGCAAGGAGCGGGGCAGCGGCGACGGAACGCACGATGGCGGAGAGGTTGAAGCGGGTCATGCGGCACACCGATCGTGAGGTGGGAGCAGGGGCGTTCCCGACCCCCGCATCCTCTCTAACAGCGAACATCGGAAGGTGGAACCTTCGCGCTAGCGGGAGACGGTGAGTGTGTAGTCTGGCGCGCGCGTCTGGTCGTGGGCGCCGACAAAGACCTGGTAGAGGCCGCGGTCGAAGAGGGCGCGGATGGCGGGGGTCCAGCCTTCGAGGTCGTCATTGCAGAGCACCCGACCGTTGGGGCCGACGACAACGAGCATGGTGTCTGCCTCGGCGTCGGCGCGGAGGGTGAGTTCCATGGGTTCGAGGACCTCGAGGAGGTGGTCGGGGCCGTCGGCGATAAAGCCGGCGCAACCCGGGCCGACGCGAGCTGCCTCGCGGGGGCCGCCTGCGACGCCCGTGAGCTGGCCCGGCGCGGTACCCTCTGCGAGCCGGAGACCGCCGGAGGAGCCACCCGCCATGGCCTCGAGCGGGGTCGGCTGCGGGCCGTC
>CAIQPA010000041.1 GCA_903873545.1 uncultured delta proteobacterium | reverse complement strand
GGACAGGCGACTGGTATGGCGACTACCCGCGCAGGGCAACGGATCCGACAGGACCAGCGGCAGGCACCTACCGGGTGTTTCGCGGTGGGTCGTGGGCCGGCAACGCCCTCTGGGCGCGGGCCGCTGATCGCGGCACCGAAGCGCCGGACGGTCGCTACGGCAACCTCGGCTTTCGTCTCGCGCGCACGGTTCGGTAGCGGCCGAATCGCGGTTCCCATCGGAGGCAGAGCGATGGGTGCGTGCCCGTCCGGGAGTGCTGGCTCGACCTCACGCAATCTTCTGCATGTAGAACGACCCCGGTTCCCTTGAGGGTGTGACAAAAGGGGCCACGGACTTGAGTTCAGCGGGGTGACTGTGGTGGAGCAGGTTTAGCGCGCCGAGGATACGCCACGCGCTGTTGTTTGAAAGAAAGGCTTCCAAGAGATACTGCTCGTTCCAAAGCCGGACCTCTTTCTCGACCCAGCTTCTCGGGTAGTCTCGCGGCGAGAATATGTCGTGCACGTGGACCACTACACCCTTGTTGAGCGTCGGGAGGAGGTGGAGAAATTCGTAGACAACATCGCCGCCGGAACGAATCACATGCGACGAGTCAATGAACAGAATGTCGTTTTCGGAGAGCTCCGAAAAGAAGTTCACGTCGAGCTCCTCCACCTTGCGCCGCACGACCGTGACGCCGCTCGACTCGAGCCACGGCATCTCAAACGGCTCCACACAGATGTGTTTGCATGTGTAGTTCGGGTCGAGCGCCCGCAACTTCTCAATGGCCCTGATCGCCATGAGCGTTGAGTTTCCGCTCCCGATTTCAAAAATCCGGCGCGGTCTGAGGTGTCGGATGATCTGATACCAGTATTCCGCGTCGCCCGATTCAAACGAGCCATTGTTCAGGTGGAATCCCAACTCGGACTGCTTTGCAGCGGGAACATCGACCAGTTCGTCGGCAAATGTCAGGTGAGAGAGGAACTCAAGTTGTCCGGGCAGATTCCAATCGATTCCCGGCAAGTCGCGGTCGCCGGAAGCCGCCCTGGCCGCGTCGCGGTAGTCGAATCTCGGCTCATAGTAGTGGTCGCGGATGGGGAAGACGCCGACTTCGAGCAGCGCCTGCTTGCAATGGGGCAGCCGATGGACGCCGACGTGGCGCACCTTCTTGAGCAGCCACGCCGCTGGATAAACCAGGGGCGCCAGAGCAAGGTCGGCGATCGGGAGAAATCTATCGAACGATTTACTCACTTGGACTCCGTTACTTCAACGGTTTTGGCCCTACCGGAGACGAGATGGCTTCCGCTGGTCCAGTCTTCCCCTGCGATGCAACCAAGCTGCGAGGTAGGGTCGATGTGGCGGCGGTAGGCGATTGGAAGCCGCAGGGTCAAGCGGCGGACGCGACGGAGAGCGGCGTCAACCCATCTGACTCCACGCCGCCCCACTTCTTTGACCGCTGCCCGCTGCAGGCATAGCGGAGGCTGCATGGGTGGTTGGTTGCAGGCGGCGCGGGTGTTGGCGGGGGCAGTGGTGCTCCTGGTCGCGTCGCGCGCTGGAGCGGTAGAGCCTGCAAAGCGGCACCGGGTGACGGGCTTTGAGGTGGTCCAGATGGACTGCATGGAGCTGGCGACCGGTCGGGTGGTGCATGCGACGCGGGCGATGCGGCTGGATGGGGCGGAGCGCTACCTCGTGACCGACGTGGAGGCGGTGACCACCCGTCTCGTGGCCCCCGAGGCGCTCGATTGCCAAGAGCCGGAGGCGGAGCGACGGTTTGAGGCCTCGCGCTTCGGGCGGGCGCTCTTTGGGGCCACCGTGGCTCCCTATCCGACCCGCAACGACGGGGTGCAGCGGGCAGAGGTGCCCGTGCAGGGGCTCTTTCTGACAGCCGACCTCTGCCCCGCGCCTGCCTCCAAGTTCGCAGGCCGGCTCTTTGCGGCAATCGCAGACCTCTCCGGGGAGCAGGGCGGGCCGGTGCCGATGGGGGTGGCCATCACGGGCGGATGGCTCCGCAACCATGCCGGCCGATTCGCGGAGCTCGTTGCGCTCCAGCAGGCTGGCAAGCTGGCGGTGACCTGGGTCAATCACTCCGACGCGCATCCCTTCACGGCCGGGTTGCCCGACGGCGAGAACTTCCTCCTGACGCCGGGCCTCGACCCGTCGCGTGAGATCGAGGCCGTGGAGATCGCGCTGCTCGAACGGGGGCAGCTGCCGTCGCCCTTCTTCCGCTTCCCGGGGCTCGTCTCCGACCAGCGCTGGGTGGACCTCCTTCTGGCCTACTCCCTCATTCCGCTCGGCAGCGACGCCTGGATTGCCTATGGGCAGGAGCCGACGGCCGGCAGCGTGGTGTTGGTGCACGGCAACGGCAACGAGCCGCAGGGTGTGACGTCGTTGCTCCGCCAGCTCCCGCGTCTGCAGGCGCTCGGTCCCTTCTTGCCGCTCGCGCAGCTCTTTGGAGGTCCGCTTTGAACGATGCACTGGTAATACGGCCCGCGGTGGAGGGCGATGTGGAGGCGATGGCGGCCTGGACGGCGCGGGTGCCGCTCTTTGCCGAGCATGGCATCACGGCTGCTGGGGTGGGGCGGCAGCTGCGGACGGCGCTGACCGATGCCGGCGCCTCGCTGCTGGTTGCGGAGCGGGGTGGGGTGCCGGTGGGGTTTGCCCACTTCCTGCGGCAGGGCGGCTTTGGACGGAGCGGCTACCTCAAGCTCTTGAGCGTGGACGGCGCGGCGCGGTCGCAAGGGGTGGGCAGGGCGCTGATGGCCGCCCTCGAGGAAGCCTACGGCCGACCGAACGGGCTCTTCCTGCTCTGCACCCACACCAACGCCGATGCTCGCCGCTTCTACGAGGGGCTCGGCTATGCGCAGGTGGGCGAGGTGCCCGACTACCTCACCCTAGGGCTGCGCGAGGTCATCTACTTCAAGGCGGCGCCGAAGGGCGCAGCGCCCTAGTAGAGGCCGGGGATGATGCGGCGAGGGACCCGGTCGGTGTAGGTCTTCCAGAGCGGACCATATTTCTCGGCGCAGCGGCGATCGTCGTCGGCTTGGCGGGGGAAGAGGAGCGCCACGTAGTAGAGCGGGTAGAGCCAAGGAAGTAGCTCGCCGGGGCGGCCAAGCGAGAGCGCAAGGCCGGTCGCCATGAGGATTTCGCCGAGGTAGTTGATGTGGCGCGAGAGGCCCCAGAAGCCGCTGACGAGCAGGGTGCGCTGGCCATCTGTGACGGTCTCGGGGGTGAGCAGGCCGAAGGCTTTGCGGGTGGGGTCGGTCTTGAAGTAGAACTTTTGGAGGTTGGCGCCGCGCGAGAGGAACCAGCCCAGGAAGAAGACCAGTCCGTAGACGACCAGCAGCGCCGTGGGGGTGCCGGGCGAGGGCTTCTCGGCCTGCGACCAGAGCCCGATGCCGTAGAAGTAGGGGTAGAAGGTGATGCAGCCCCAGCCGAGCTTGTAGCCGACCCGCTCGGCGAAGAAGTCGTAGGTGTAGAGGTGGACCTCTTCGAAGTAGAGGTACTCGCTGGTGAAGAAGAGGAAGAGGCCCACATAGAGCCAGGCGCCCCAGTTGATGGCGTCGGGGAAGGCCATCGATTGGTGGGCGGCGAAGGAGATGACGTTGAGCGCTAGGAGCACGGCGCCCACGAGATAGAGCACCATCTTGGCGTCCATGCGTCCGTCTTGCCACTGCGGGTTGAAGCGGCGGCCGAGGTAAATGTCGGCGAGGAGCGACTTCCCGGTGGAGGGTGCCGTGAAGACGATGGCGGCGGTGAAGATGAGGCCGAGCGTGCAGGCGCCGGCGAGTCCGCTCCAGCGGTGGGTCCAGAAGAAGTCCCAGGGGAGCAGGCCGTAGTGGCAGAGGCCGGCGAAGAGGCCGAGCGTGACGAGGTGCACGCGGAGGCCGTTGAGGCGGTAGCGGAGCGGTTTGCCCGTGACCTCGTGCTTCACATAACCATCGACCCAGCGGGCGGGGATGATGAGGTGGAGCAGCAGGATGACTGCGTAGACAATCCAGGAGGAGAAGAAGCCGATGATCATTGGAGACCTGCTATCGATTTGCGCATGATGCGGACGACGAGGCTGCGGGGCAGGAGTCGTCGGAGGATGAAGGAGGCGAACTTGTTGAAGGTGCCGGGAACGACCAGCGGGCCCTTGCCGAGCGCGCGGAGGGTCTCTTCGGCGACGGCGTCGGGGTCCATGGTGCCGGGCGCCTCTTTGGCGAGGGTTGCGGCGTAGCCGGGGGTGCGGATGGCGCCGGCTGCGCTGGCGAGGACATGCACACCGTGCTCTTCCATCTCGCCCCAGAGCGCCTCTGCGAGCGTGGTGTTGAAGGCCTTGCTGGCGGAGTAGGCGGCGAGGAAGGGGGAGCCCTGGAAGCCCGAGAGGGAGGACATGAGGACGAGGGCACCGCGCTTGCGCTCGACCATCTGTGGGAGCAGCGCGTGGGAGAAGAGGAGGGGGCCCTGGACGTTGACGGCCGCAACCTTGAGGGGCTCCGTGACGGGCCGGCTCAGGAAGGGGGCCATGTAGGAGTAGGCGGCGTTAAAGACGGCGACGCCAAGCTCGCGGCCCTCGAGTTCGGCGAGGAGCTTGGCAACGAAGTCTGCATTGCCGAGGTCGAGCGAGAGGGTGCGGACCTCGACGCCGGTCTTGCGGAG
>CAIQPA010000040.1 GCA_903873545.1 uncultured delta proteobacterium | reverse complement strand
GTAGCGGGTGACGCCGCGGTCCACTTCGGGGCGGAGGAAGGTGGAGCGCTCGCGGACCTGCGAGATGCGGAGCACGGCCGCGCTGTGGCGGAAGACGGCCTCGTCCTGCGACGGCATTCCGGGTGGCAGCGAGACGCTGTCCTGAAAGGTCTGCCAGAGGTCGAGTTCGTCGAGCCAGATCTGCGCGGCGCTCCGGCCGGCCATCCAGGCTGTGCCCCGGGCGGATGTAGCCGTAACAGCATCCGGGTTGGGGTCGTAGTTGACGAGCACTCCGACCCAGGCACTCTCGCCTGCCGGGATGTCTGCGATGTCCCACTGGAAGGCGCCAGAGGAGCCATCGGCAAGGCTCGATGCGGTGGGCGGGAGCGGTAGGTCGCCGGCGCCCGTGTTCACCGCTTCGAAGAAGAGGGCGGGCGAGTGGGTGGTGCGGGTCGCCGGCTGCAGCGGCTGGCTGAGGACGAGGCCCGCGAAGCCCTGCTCGAGCAGGCTTCCGTCGGCCTGGGTCGTGACCGTCTCAAACTCCGCGCCGATCTCGGAGCGGGGGCCGGGACGGCCGAAGCCGAGGTTGGGATTGACCAGGGCGTAGGCGCGCACCTGGCCCGTGGCGGAGGTGCCGAGGTTCTGGACCTCGAGCAGCATGACGAAGCTCTTGGCCTCCAATCCCCACGGCGCAAAGACGCGGGTGCGGGTGGCGATTTCCATGCCAGCGGGCGTCTGCTCGACCCGGATGATGGGCGTTCCGCCAGCGAGGTCGGGGCGGTCGGGCGAGCTGTCGTAGCCCGTGGCGTCGAGGTCGGCGGGGGCGCTGTTCAGCCACTGGCTTTGGCCCCTGGCCTGGAGGCCGAAGTAGGCGTCTCGGAGCACATCGCGGGAGTAGACCACCTGTGGCTGGAAGCAGGCTCCGCCCGGCGATGTGGGCAGCCAGAGCTCGGTACCGTCGGCCTGCCAGCGGGGCTCCTCCGCGGCATAGAGGTGGTCGCGGAGGTGATGGATGACACCTGTCCGCGCATCGACAACCACACCCGTCTGACCGTTCGAGCTGACGAGGTCGTACCAGCTCTGTGACGGCGCGACTGGGTCGGCGGCAGCGGGCGCGGCAAAGTCCATCCAGAGCAGCGCGCTCGACAGTGCAACAGCCATCCATTTTCTCATGCGAACGCTCCAAACAGGTGTTAGCCTCCGTTAGCAATTCGGCGATGGGATGCCAGCGCCGCCCGCCACGCTCTCTCTGCTTCGGTTCATGTCCTCGACTTCGCAATCCCCCTCTTTCATGCAGGAGCAGGTGCCGCTGGCGCCCCGCACGACCATGGGCGTGGGCGGTCCGGCCCGGTTCTTTGTGGAGGGGCTCGATGCGGCGCGGGTTGCCAAGGTCATCCGGCACGGGCGGGAGCGGGGGTTGCCCACCTTTGTGCTCGGCGGCGGGAGCAATCTGGTCGTGTCGGACGAGGGGTTCGACGGGCTGGTCGCGACGGTGGACGAGTTCGGCATCGACATCACCGAGGACCATCGCAGCCACCGGGTCCGGGTTGGCGCGGGGGTGGTCTGGGACGAGCTGGTGGCCTTCACCGTGGACGAGCGCCTGACCGGGCTGGAGTGTCTGAGCGGCATCCCTGGGCGTGTGGGCGCGGCTCCGATTCAGAACATCGGCGCCTATGGTGCGGAGGCCGCCGACCGCATCATTGGCCTCTCTGCGATCGACCTGGTCACGGGCGACCGACGCTACTTTGACCACGCCGACTGTGGCTTCGGCTACCGGACGAGCATGTTCAAGAGCGGCGCGCGCGACCGCTACCTCGTGACCTCGGTCGACTTCCGACTGTCGCGCAGCGCACCGTCGCAGCTCAACTACGAGGAGCTCCGCAAAGCCTTCGGCGGCCGCGAGAGCGTGAGTGATTTGACCGAGGTGCGAGAGACCGTGCTCCGCATCCGGGCCAGCAAGTCGATGGTCTACGACACCGAAGACCCCAACCACCGCAGCGCGGGCTCCTTCTTTGTGAACCCGATCGTCGATGCTGAGGTCGCTGACCGCTGCGAGGCCGCGGCGCGTGATGCCGGTCACGAGGGCGCAATGCCCCGCTTCGCGACAGACGGCGGCCGGGTGAAGCTCAGCGCGGGGTGGCTCATCGAGCGGGCCGGATTCGAGCGGGGCTTCGCCTTTGGGCAGGCCCGCCTGTCTCCCAAGCATGCGCTCGCCATCGTGAATACGGGCGCCGCGCGGGCCGCCGATGTGGTTGCGTTGGCAGGATTTGTGCGGCGCGGCGTGCAACGCGCCTTTGCCGTCACGCTCGAGCCGGAGGCCATCTTTCTCGGCTTCAAGAAGCCTGTCGACGAGCTGCTGGCATGAGGCGTCGCGAGCGGGCCGACCGCATCCGTGAACAGCTCGAGGCCCTCTACGGACAGCCTGCGATTCCGCTCGACCACACCGACCCCTTCACGCTGCTCGTCGCGGTGCTGCTCTCAGCGCAGACCACCGACAAGAAGGTGAACCAGATCACGCCGGCACTCTTCGACCGGGCTCCGACGCCCGCGGCGATGGCGGCGCTGTCGGTCGAAGAGATTCGCGAACTCATCCGTGAGGTGGGGCTCGCACCACAGAAGGCGAAGGCGCTCAAGCGGACGGGCGAGCTACTCGTAGAGGTGCACGGGAGCGTCGTGCCGCAGACCTTCGAGGAGCTCGAGGCGCTGCCGGGCGTGGGCCACAAGACGGCCTCGGTGGTGATGTGCCAGGCCTTCGGATTTCCTGCCTTCCCTGTTGATACCCACATCCACCGGCTCGCCACCCGCTGGCGCCTCACAAGCGGCAAGAATGTGGAGACGACCGAGGCCGACCTCAAGCGGCTCTTCCCCATCGAGAGTTGGAACCGGCTCCACCTGCAGATCATCTACTTTGGCCGTGAGCACTGCCCCGCGCTCCGTCACGATCCGGCCGGCTGCCCCATCTGCTCGTGGGCGGCGGCGCCGCCGAAACGGCCTACGAAAAGCTGAGGTCGCGGGCGCCGGGGAGCGTCATGACGAAGTCGCCGCCGAAGGCCGTTGCGGGCGTCACAGCGCCGGCAGCAACGGCGCCGCTCCGCACGCCGCGGACGCAGGCGATCGCCGCATCCGCGGTGAAGGTGTAGCCCTCCGGTACGATGAAGCGACCCTGCACGACGCTGCCCGCCGCATTGCGTACCTCGCCCCAGACCTCCATGCGGGCGCTCTGTCGGGTATCGAGGTCGGGCCCCTTCACAAACTGCTCGACCGCCCACTTCAGCAGCCGCTGCACCGGCTTCAGGCCGTAAAGCGGTTTGAAGAGGTCGTTGAGCCGCATAGCGGTGACGACAGAAGGCTTGAGCGCGAAGTAGGTCCGGACGTTGGGGATGCCCGTGGTGTGGAAGGCGGTGGAGACATCGCCCCACGGCAGCGAGACGAGGAAGCGCTCCGCAGAGACGAACTTTGCCGTGCGGGTCTTGTGACCCGATGGCACCGGCACAATCTTGCCGTCGATGCGCTCGGCGCTCCCCATTGCGAGCCCCTCGACCATGGTCTTCGCTGTGCCCGGGCTCAGGCCGCCAAGGCCCCAGATGGCAAGTTCAAGGTGGGTGGCGTCGGGCAGGCGCGCCTTCAGCATCGCGGCCATACAGTCGGTTGGGACCACGTCGAGACCCACGCCGGGCATGGCGACGATGCCGGCCGCCTTGGCCTTGTCGGAGCGGTTGAGGATCGACTCAAAGACGGCCATCTCGCCGGTGATGTCGAGGTAGTGGGTGCCCGTCTCGAGGCAGGCCTTGAAGAAGGGGCGCGAGGTTGCAGAGAAGGGGCCAGCGATGAGGAGAGCTGCGTCGATGCCTGCGAGGCCCGCGACGATCGCCGCATGGTCCTCGAGCCCGAAGACGCGCCACGGCAGGCCGAGCCGTTCCGCGAGCGGGCGCACCTTGTCTTCGCTTCGGCCTGCAAGCACCGGGCGCTCTCCCAGCGCAACCGCGCGCTCAGCCGTGAGCACACCCGTGTATCCTGTGGCCCCGTAGATCATCCACTGCTTGGCTTCTTGCGACATCGATTCGGCTCCGTTCGAGGTGGCGGTACCCTCGCGCCTCCCGCGATCCTTGTCGAGCAAAACCCGCTCCTTGACTCACCCTCTCCCACCGCTAGTCTTGGGTCTCCATGAGCTTGGATAAACTCCGGATGGCTGAGCACTCACAGCATGGCGTGTCGGTGATTGTCCCGACACTGCAGCGGGGCGACTTTCTCGCAGACTGCCTGCGTGATCTGGCCGCACAGACGCACGAGCGGCTCGAAGTGGTCATCGTCGATCAATCCGACACGGTGCCGCCACAGGTCGCGGAGGCGCTGAAGCTGCTGGGCGACCGGGCGAGCCACTACCGAGTGACTTTCCGCGGGCTGCCGTCGGCGCGCAACTTCGGCTGGCAGTTTGCCAAGCATGAGCGGCTCATCTTCGTAGACGACGATGTGCGCATCCCGCCGGACTTTGTGACGCGCCACCTCGACGCTCTCTCGACGCCCGGTGTTGGCATCGTCGCGGGTGGCTTCGATGAGCCCAAGCGGGGACACGATGCAGGCCCCAACACCGGCC
>CAIQPA010000039.1 GCA_903873545.1 uncultured delta proteobacterium | reverse complement strand
CCGGCCGTGGTGGTGTCGGACGATATCGAGGCGCTGCATGGCGTGAACAACCGGGAGCAGCTGTCCCGCGCAGAGCGTTATGCACAGCAGCATGCGAACCGTGCGCTGATGCTGGCTGGGGTGACGCTGCTGGACCCCGCGACGACCTACATCGAGCACGACTGCGTGGTAGAGCAAGACGCCGTGCTCGAGCCGTTTGTGGCGCTGCTCGGCAGCACACGGGTAGGGAGCGGAGCGCGGGTAGAGAGTTTCTGCCGGCTTGAGAACGCGACGGTGGCGGCGGGTAGCCGTGCAGTGGCGGGAAGTCGCTGATCTCGTAGCCGCAAGCGACGGTTCGTTGTTGGAAGAGGGACGCAGGTGTTGCTAGGATGCCGAGCCTGTTCGTTCCATCGCTGAGGTCGCGTCATGTGCGGACTTGTGGGTTATGTTGGCCATCAGCCGTGCGGCTCTATCCTCATCGAAGGGCTTCGGCGCCTGGAGTACCGCGGGTACGATTCGGCCGGCCTTGCCATCTACAACGGCGAGGAGTTGGTTCGCGTGCGGTCGGAGGGCAAGCTGGCGAACCTCGAGCGGGCCTTCATGGCGGCTCCCGTGGTGGGGACAGTCGGCATCGCGCACACGCGTTGGGCGACGCACGGCCGGCCCGTTGAGAAGAATGCGCACCCCCATCGGGTGGGCGACATTGTGGTTGTCCACAACGGCATCATCGAGAACTACGCAGAGCTCCGGGCGGAGCTGATCGCGGGCGGCGCCGTGTTTGAGTCGGAGACCGACACCGAGGTTGCGGCGCAGCTGATTGCGAAGCATCGGGGTTCGTTCGGGTCGCTGCACGAGACGGTGCGCTTTGCCATTTCACTCATCCGCGGCTCCTATGCGCTGGTGGTGCTCGACGGCGGAAATCCGGACGAGATCGTGGCCGCGCGGCAGGCCTCTCCGCTGGTGCTGGGCCTTGGCGAAGGCGAGCAGTTCGCGGCGAGCGATGTGCCGGCCATCATGGCGCACACGCGGAATGTGATCTTCTTGATGGATGGCGACAGCGCGATTTTGCGTCGCGAAGGCATCAGCGTCTTCGACGAGTCGGGTGCCGCTGTGGAGCGCCCCGTGAAGCGGATTGCCTGGGACCCGATCTCGGCAGAGAAGCAGGGCTACAAGCACTTCATGCTCAAGGAGATCCACGAGCAGCCCGCACGGATCGTCGACACGCTGCGCGGGCGGATCGCGGCCGGAACCAACATCGTGGAGATTCCGGAGCTCAACTTGGAGCCGGCCTTCCTGCGCGACATCGATCGGATCATCATCATCGCCTGCGGTACCTCGTATCACTCGGGCATGGTGGCGCGTTACACGATTGAGTCGCTCGCGCGGGTGCCGGTGGAGCTCGAGCTTGCGAGCGAGTTCCGTTACCGCGACCCTGTGGTGACGGAGCGGACGCTGGCGATCGCGATTTCGCAGAGCGGCGAGACGGCCGACACGCTTGCGGCCATCCGCGAGGCGAAGCGGCTTGGCGCGAAGACGGCTGCGGTCTGCAACGTGATGGAGTCGACGATTGCGCGTGAGTGTGGCTCGGTCATCTACACGCAGGCGGGGCCAGAGATTGGTGTGGCATCGACGAAGGCCTTCACGACGCAGCTGACGGCGCTCTACCTGTTCGCGCTCTGGCTTGCGCAGCACCGTGGCCTGCTGGACGATGCGGAGAAGCGGGCTGAGCTGGTCGGCGCCTTCCGTCAGATTCCCGGAATGGTGGAGCAGGCGATCGCGCTTGAGCCGCAGATCAGGGCGATGGCGAAGGAGCTGGTGCATGCGACGAGCTGCCTCTTCCTGGGCCGCGGGGCGCAGTTCCCGATCGCGCTTGAAGGGGCGCTGAAGCTCAAGGAGATCTCCTACATTCACGCCGAGGGGTACGCTGCTGGCGAGATGAAGCACGGCCCGATCGCGCTCATCGACGAGACGCTGCCGGTGGTGGTCATCGCGCCGGAGAATGGTCACTTCGAGAAGGTGATGTCGAACGTGGAGGAGGTGAAGGCGCGCGGCGGCCGGCTCATCGTCGTGACGACTGCCGGGGCGCATGGGCCGGAGCGCTTCGCCGACCATGTGTTCGTCGTTCCGAAGGCGCACCCGCTGTTCGAATCGATTGTGACGGTGATTCCGCTGCAGCTGCTCTCCTACTGCGTGGCAGATGCGAAGGGGACCGATGTGGACCAGCCTCGCAACCTCGCCAAGAGCGTCACCGTCGAGTGATCGGATGGGTGAGCCTGTGACGTCACAACGGGGCGGGTTGAACGACAACCAGCGCGCGGCGGTTGAGCATCGCGGCGAGTCGCTGCTCATCCTCGCGGGAGCGGGCAGCGGCAAGACGCGGGTCATCACGACCCGCATCGCGAAGCTGATTCTGCAGGATGGGGTCGCCTCGGGCAGCATCCTTGCGGTGACCTTCACGAACAAGGCTGCCGCGGAGATGCGGGAGCGGGTTCAACAGCTGGCCGGCGCCCGGGCAGCAGGGGTGACCATCGGCACCTTTCACGCTGTCTGCGCGCGGCTGCTGCGGCAGTATGGTGGCCGGCTTGGGCTGACGCCGCGGTTTGCGATTTATGACGAGGAGGATGCGATGAGCATGCTCCGCCGCGCCGCTGAGAAGCTGCAGATGGGATACGACAGCGCAGCGCTGAAGGCGGCCTTCGGGGCCATCCAGACGGCGAAGCACCGGGGCGCGACCGCACGGGCCTTTTCGGACGAGAGCCGCGGGCGGCTGGGCGAGGAGACGGCGTCGCTGTATGAGGCCTACCAGCGTGAGTTGATTGGCTCGAACGCCTGCGATTTTGCCGACCTCATCCTGCAGACGGTGACGCTGCTGCGCGAGGCGCCCGAGCTCCGGGCGGAGGTGAATCGCCGGTGGCAGCACCTGCTGGTGGATGAGTTTCAGGACACCGATGGCGTTCAGTTTGCGCTGCTCGAGATGCTGGTCGGGCCGGGCTGCGAGGTGGTGGTGGTGGGCGACGACGACCAGTCCATCTACGGGTGGCGGGGCGCGACGGTGGCCAACGTGCGGCACTACACGGAGGTGTTTGCGCCGGTTCGGATTGTGAACTTGGCCGAGAACTACCGGTCGACGCGCGACATCCTGCGGGTGGCAACGAGCGTGGTGGAGCGGCTGCCCGAGCGGATGGAGAAGCAGAGCATCGCGGTGCGCGCTGGCGGCACTCCAGTGCGCTGTTTTGTGGCGGTGGACGACCGGGACGAGGCGGAGCGGATCTGCCGTGTGTTGGAGGGCTGGCATGCGACGCGTGGCTGGCGGTGGCGCGATTGCGCGGTGCTGTGCCGGACGAACGGGCAGATGCGGGTGGTGGAAGAGGCGCTGCGGCGGCGGGGCGTGGACTATGCGCTTGTGGGCGGGACCTCGTTCTTCGAGCGGGCCGAGATCAAGGATGCGATGGCCTGGCTGCGGCTGTCGGTGAACGACCGCGACACCGTGGCACTGGCGCGGGTGGCGACCTTTCCATCGAAGGGGATCGGGGCGACGACGGTTCGCGCGATCGAGCAGTGGCGGCTGGCGCATCCGAATGTGCCGCTGGCGGAGGCGCTCTCACGGATCGTGTCCGAGAAGGCCGTGACCAAGCGGGCCCTGGAGGGCGTGGCTTCGCTGGGGCGCATCCTCGAAGAGGTGGTGCAGATGGCGCAGAGCGCCGGGGCTGCGGCGACGCTGGAGCAGGCGCTGGCGGCCTCTCAGTTTGAGGAGGCGTTGGCGGAGAAGGAGGATGGCGAGGAGCGGTGCCGCAACCTCGACGATCT
>CAIQPA010000038.1 GCA_903873545.1 uncultured delta proteobacterium | reverse complement strand
CGCGGTAACGCCCAGACCTGCGAGGGCGCGAAGCCACTTTCTGCACCGCACCCCGCAACAACGGCGCGCAGACGACGATAACTTCAGAGTCCAAGACTCAGAGGTCTCGTTTGCCACGCCGCCGTCCACATCTCCTACCCGCCGTTGCGCCGTTGTATCCGATCGAGTCGCGCGTCATGTCCTTGCTGCGCGCGTGCGAGGTGCCGGGCTCCGCACGGGAGCAGCATCCGCGGCCGCGGCACACCCTCTTCATCGACCTCTTCGTCGATGCCCAGAGCCCGCTCTCGCCCGTCTGGGGGCCGCTCCGTCGGCTGCTCGCGGGCCGTCAGATTGCGGTGGAGGTGGAGTCGGGCGCGCTCTCCGAGGAGAAGCTCCGCTACCACATCGCCAAGTCGCTGCTGGCCACCGAGGCGGGTCGGCGCGGCGCGCTTGTTGTCATCTGTCGCAAGGCACCCTGGCGCCGCTTGCGCGAGTTCGAGGCGCAGGAGGTCGAGCCCGGCATCTGGCGCCTCCCGACAGATTCACGGACCGTCGCCTACCTGGTGGTGCCGGAGCTTGTGGGCATGGGTCCGGGACGATCGGTGATTCGGCTGCTTTTTGCGACCTCCGACCCAAAGGAGGCGGCGGCCCGCAAGCAGCACCTCTTGACCGACCCCGACCTGCCGAGCGATATCAAGAATGCAGTTTGGAACTTCTTTAAGGCGAGGGAGGTCGTCATGGGATGCGAAGAGTTGGCCCATCTGGGCATGGTGGAGTTTCACGAGGCCTCGATGCGTATGGGCGAAGAGCGGGGCGAGAAGCGTGGCGAGAAGCGGGGCGAGAAGCGGGGCCGGCAAGAGGGCCGGCAAGAGGGCGAGCAGCGCGGCATGCTGCGCGCTGCGCTAACAATTGCGAAGAAGTTGCTCCCCTCTCACGAGGTGGAGCAGCTCAAGGCGCTGCCTCCCGAACAGGCACTCGCGACGCTCACCAAGCGGCTGCAGGCGCGCTGATTTCCCGACGAGCGACGTTCGGGGCAGAGTGCCGCTCTACAGCCGCAGCGCCGGTGGCGAGCGTCTTGCGTTCGGGTCGAGGTGGCGGCGGAGATGGAGGGGGAGTGGGGGCAAAGGTGGACGCGACCCCGCCCGACCGCTCGAATCCGCTTGACGGTGGGGCCGAAGCAGACACTCTTAGCCACCGAAGCCAAGGAGTGTGCGTGAAAGCTAGGGTCCTGGGAGCTGTAATCGCAACGTTGTTCCTCCTGATGGGAGCACAGGTAGCCATGGCAGTTGAAGAGGCGAGCTACACGGTCCTCAAGTCCGAAGGTCAGTTCGAAGTCCGGGAGTATGCGCCGCATGTCGTCGCAGAGACCCTGGTGGAGGGCGCATTCGAAGACGCAGGGAGCAGGGCATTCCAGAGACTGTTCAAGTACATCTCGGGCGACAACCTCTCGCAGACCAAGGTGGCCATGACGGCCCCTGTCTCACAGGCATCAGCGGGCGAGAAGATCTCGATGACAGCACCTGTGGGACAACGGCGCGTCGAGAACCGCTGGGCCGTCAGCTTCATGATGCCGCAGTCCTACACGATGGACTCCCTGCCGACGCCCAACAATCCGGCTGTCGTCCTGCGGCAGGTGCCTGCCCAGAAGATGGCGGTCATCCGCTACTCGGGCACCTGGAGCGAGAAGAACTACGCGAGCCACAAGCAGGAGCTGGAGTCATGGATGCGCGAGGAGGGCATGACCAGCGCAGGGCCTGCGATGTGGGCCAGGTTCAATGCCCCCTTCACGTTGTGGTTCCTGAGGCGCAACGAGATCCAGGTTCCCGTGGAGTAGGGCTATCGGTGCCCACACCGGGCGGCTCGCGCACTGCGCCGCGCGACCGGGTCGCGCTCCTTGCGAAGCGCCTCGATGGTCTCGGCCGGCAGGTGGGTGACTGCCGGTCTGCCGCATTCCATTTGACCCAAAGGGTCAACGCATACCAGCCCAGGGTGCAACCCTGGGAATTGGACGGTGGGTATGCATCCGGGACACGGATGGTGGGTATGGATGCGCCTTGAGGGAGTGCCGCATTCCATTTGCCCCAAAGGGGCAACGCATACCAGCCCAGGGTGCAACCCTGGGGATGGGACGGTGGGCATGCATCCGGGACATGGTTGGTGGGTATGGATGCGCCTTGAGGGAGTGCCGCATCGTCCGAGCGCCGCATCGTCCGAGCGCCGCATCATGCAGTCGGTCACTGAAACCGAGCCAGGTCCGCGCCTGATTGTAAAATGTCGCCTGATTGGATAGGTTAGTGGCCTCATTTTCTAATAAATTAGATTTATTATTCTGAAACTCGAGGCTCCATGTCGCGCTTGGCAACTCCCCTTGTTCCTATCCTTGCCCCATCGTTGCTCCTCGCCCTTGGCCTTACGGCCTGTGGCGTCGAGACTGACCAGCGCCAGGACGGTCGAGCCGATGCCGGCCTCCTCTCGAACATCAGCGATACCAGCGCGTCTGTCACGCCCGCTCCGGACGGCGGCCTCGCTATCCCCGACGCATCCATTGCGTCTCCCGACAGCGCCGCCTTCTCCGAAGAGCTCGGCGCGCTGACCACGCTCGCGGAGTTTCGCGGCACCGTAACCGCCGATGGCGCGATGGTCATCACGACGCTTGATCCCGCTGCCTCGTCTGACCCGCGCCTCCGCCGGCTGGCACAGGGCCTCTGCACCCTCAGCATTGTGCAGGACGGTGTGGCCGGCTCCGGGCCTGCCAACTCGCTGGAGCTTGTAACAGGCACGACGGGGCTCGACGCGGACTGCGACGGCTACCTCGCCTCGCCCCTGTTTTGCGGCGCAGTGACGGTCCGGTCGTTCTACACCTCGCCGCAGACGCAGGTCTACGCGCAGATCCAGTCGCTCGTCCCCTCGACGGGCTTTGGCGTCCAAAACGGCGATGTGGTCCCTGGCGCCTCGAGCGGCCTCGGCTCGTGGGCCTACGGAGACCTCGGCGCCGCCTCGTCGTCGCCCGCCAACGCCGGTGTTCGCAACTGGGTCTTCGCCCGGTCGGGTGGCAACTTCACCTTCACGGGGCGCGTTGTGGCCAACGTGACCGAGCTCTGCGACGGCCTCGACAACGACTGCGACGGCGCCATCGACGAAGCGCTCGGCTGCCGCACGCAGGGGCAGAGCTGCGCGGCCACGGTGGATTGCAGCACCGACCTGGTCTGCACCGCCGGCCTCTGCTCGCCTGCTGGCTGCCCCAGCGGCGAACATGTGGAGTCTGGCGCCTGCGTCAGCAACACGCGGCCCTGCTCCATCACCAACGGAACCGGCAGCCAGAGCTACGCTTCGGGTAGCTGGGCGGCCTGTGCCATCGTGAGCTGCATCGGCACCTACCATGTGGAGTCTGGCGCCTGCGTCAGCAACACGCGGAACTGCACCGCGGCCAACGCTACCACAGCGACGGAGACGTGGACTGGCGCCGAGTATGGCGCCTGCACCGTTTCGTCCTGCCTGCCCGCGTTTCATCTGGAGGGCGGCGAGTGCCTGTCGAACACCGGCACTTGCGCGGTGCTCAACGGTACGGGAACCCGCACCTTCAACGCAGGTGCCTGGGGCAGCTGCACGCTCGCGGGCTGCGACGCCGGCTACCATGTTCAGAGCGGCGCCTGCGAACTCGACACGCGGAGCTGCACCCTTGCCGATGGCACGGGAAGCCAGTCGTGGCTCGGTTCGGCATGGAGTGAATGCACGCCGACGAGCTGCGATGGCGGCTACCATCTGGAGAACGGCGCCTGCGCGAGCGACACGCGGAGCTGTCTGCTGACAGGCGGCGCCGGCGACCAGGCCTGGAACGGCAACAGCTGGAACGGATGTATCGCGAGCGCCTGTTACGGTGCCTTCACCCTCTACGATGGCACCTGCGTTCCGGCCGGCTGCGGCAACAGCGTGGTGGAGGCCGGCGAGGGCTGCGACGACGGCAACCTGGTGGCAACCGACGGCTGCACGGCCACCTGTACGGTTGCTGCCTGCGGCGACGGGCTTGTGCAGGCAGGCGTAGAGGGCTGCGATGACGGCAACACGATCACCGAGGAGTGCAACTACGGCGATGCCTCCTGCACCGTCTGCACCGATACCTGCACCAGCGCGGCAGGCGAGACCGACATCTGCGGCGACGCGCTTCTCGACGCCGCCGAGGTCTGCGACGATGGGAATGTTGTCGACGACGACAGCTGCGCCAACAGCTGCCTCTGCGGCCCCGGCTACCATGTGGAGAGCGGCGTCTGCACAAGCGACACGCGGAGCTGCGTCACGGCCAACGCGGTCATCGCCGTCGAGAGCTGGACGGGCAGCGAATACACCGTGTGTACGCCGACTGTCTGCGAGGCGAACTACCACGTGGAGAGCGGGGCCTGCGCCAGCGACACGCCGAGCTGCCAATCCCCAAATGCGACCGAGGCAAGCCAGAGCTGGACGGGCAGCAACTACACCTTCTGCGCGGCGACGAGCTGCGAACCGGGTTACAGCCTGATCTACGGTACCTGCGTGGCGGCCGGTTGCGGCAACGGGCTGTTGGAGGCCAGCGAGTCCTGCGACGATGGCAACACGGAGGCCACCGACGATTGCACCTCAACCTGCATGGTTGCCGCCTGCGGCGACGGCGTGGTGCAGGCCGGCGTGGAGGTCTGCGACGATGGCAACACGGCGACCGAGGAGTGCGCCTATGGCGAGCTCTCTTGCGCTGTCTGCGGCGAGAGCTGCACCATCGCTGCGGGCGAGACCGACATCTGCGGCGACGGCATCCTCGATTACGCTGAGTTCTGCGACGATGGAAACAGCAGCGACAGCGACGCCTGCAACAACAGCTGCTTCTGTGGCACCGGCTTCCACCTCGAGGGCGGTGTCTGCACAAGCGACACGCGCAGCTGCCTGCTGGCCAACGGCACGGGCACCGAGCAGTGGAACGGCATCTCCTATGGCAGCACCTGCAGCGTTGCGACCTGTAACAGCGGGTACCACATTGCAGCCAACAGCTGCGCCGCCGATGTGGTGAGCTGCACGCTCGCCAACGCGACTGCCGCAGCCCAGACCTGGAACACCGGCACCAGCAGTTACGGCACCTGCACTGCGAGCGCCTGCTCCGCTTCCTACCATGTGGAGAGCGGCGCCTGCGCGGCGAATGTGCGGGTCTGTACGCTGGCCAACGGCACAGCCACGGAGACCTGGAACAGCGGCACCAGCAGCTACGGCACCTGCACGCCCGGTAGCTGCAACTCGGGCTACCATGTGGAGTCGAGTGCCTGTCTGAGCAACGTCCGGAGCTGCACCCTCTCCAATGCCACAGCGGCGAGCCAGACCTGGAACAGCGGCACTAGCGCCTACGGCACCTGCACGGCGAGCGCCTGCGCTAGCGGCTACATTGTGAGCGCAGGCGCCTGCGTTCTGCAGCCCACCATCGGCGTCTCCTGCACCTCCAACGCCGAGTGTGCCACCGGCTTCTGTGCCACCGGGCCGACGGGAACGGCCAACGACCGGTGCGCGCCTACCGGCATGAACTACATCCCCGCGGGTACCTTCAGCATGGGCTCCCTGAGCGAGCTCGGCCGCGCGACGGATGAGGCCCAGCACCAGGTAACCATCTCGCGTAGCTTCTTCGTGGGGCAAACTGAGGTGACGCAGGGGCAGTGGAAGGCGCTCTCCGGTGGCACCAACCCCTCTTGCTTCCAGTCCACCACCGGCACGGTCTGCACCACCAGCAACGCGAACGACAGCGCCCCCGCCGAGCAGCTCGATTGGTACTCCGCTGTGGGCTTTGCCAACGCCCGCTCCGCGTCAGAGGGGTTAGCATCTTGTTACACGCTCGCGGGCTGCACCGACCCCACCGACGGCTGGAAAGACGGCGTTCACAGCGGCTGCACAGGGGCCACCTTCGAGGGGCTCACCTGCACGGGCTACCGGCTGCCCTCGGAGAGCGAGTGGGAGTATGCGGCGCGGGCCGGTACGACAACGGCCACCTACGCCGGTAACCTGAGCGGGGGTGTCACACTCTGCACCGACTCACAGGCAGTTCTGCAAGGGATCGCCTGGTGGTGCGGGAATGCTACGCGCACGAATGTTGTCGGCGGAAAGACGGCAAACAACTTTGGCCTCTACGACGTGCTCGGAAATGCATGGGAGTGGACGGGCGATTGGTACAGCGCCACCTATCCCGGCACAGTGACCGATCCGACGGGCCCCTTGACCGGAAGCTATCATGCGACGCGCGGCTCATCGTGGCGCAACGCCGCTCAGCGCACTCGTTCCGCCAGCCGCAGCCTGTTGACCTACGAACTCCGCAATGACCTCGGAATTCGGCTCGCTAGGACCGTGACGCGCAGCTGCGCTTCGCTGCCTGCCAATGCTACCTCCGGCGTGGAGGCTGGCAATGCTGGCGGCTGGGGCGCCTGCGAGGCCACGGCCTGCGCTGCCTCCTACCATCTTGAGAGCGGCGCCTGCCTGAGCGACACGCGCAGCTGCTCGCCCCTGCCCGCCAACACGACGGCCGGCACACAGACATGGACGGGCAGTGCCTACGGGAGCTGCATCGCGAGCGCCTGCTCAGCCTCCTACCATCTGGAGAGCGGCATCTGCGTGAGCGATACCCGCAGCTGCTCACCCCTGCCCGCCAACACGACGGCCGGCACCCAGGCCTGGAACAGCGGCACCAGTACCTACGGAAGCTGCACTGCGACAACCTGTGCCGCCTCCTATCATGTGGAGGGCGGAGCCTGCGTGAGCAACACCCGGAGCTGCACACCTCTGCCCGCCAACGCAACGGCCAGCACGCAGACCTGGAACAGCGCCACGAGCAGCTACGGAACCTGCAACGCCACGGCCTGCGCGGCCACCTACCATGTGGAGGGCGGAGCCTGTCTCAGCAACACGCGGACCTGCTCGCCCCTACCCGCCAACACCACGGCAGGCACCCAGACCTGGACGGGCAGCGCCTATGGAAGCTGCACCGCCACAACCTGCGCTGCCTCCTACCATGTGGAGAGCGGCCTCTGCGTGAGCAACACCCGCACCTGCTCTCCGATGCCTGCCAACGCGACGGCTGGCACGCAGACCTGGACGGGCAGCGCCTACGGCAGCTGCACGGTGACGACCTGCGCTACCAACTTCCATCTGGAGTCTGGTGTCTGCGTGAGCAACACCCGCAGCTGCTCTCCGATGCCGACCGGCACGACGGCCGGCACCCAGACCTGGACGGGCAGCGCCTATGGCAGCTGCACCGCGTCGGCCTGCTCCAGCACCTACTGGCTCAACGGAGCCACCTGCGTCCTGAAGTCTGCCCTCGGCGCGGCCTGCACGCTCAGCGCTGCATGCACCTCGGGCTTCTGTGCGACGGGACCCACGTCACCGGCGAACGACCGCTGCGCGCCTACCAACATGAACTACATCCCTGCTGGCACCTTCAGCATGGGTTCCCCCACCGGCGAGTTGGGGCGTACGACAGGCGGCACAAGGGACGAAGCGCAGCACACTGTGACGCTCTCGCGTGCCTTCTTCATGGGCCAGACGGAGGTGACGCAGGGCCAGTGGGTCGCGGCGGGCGCCTCCAACCCCTCCTGCTTCCGGGCCGCGACGGGCGTGGCCTGCACTGGCCCCAACGCCAACCCCAACGGCCCCGTAGAGTACATCGACTGGTACAGCGCGGCAGGCTTCGCCAACGCCCGCTCCGCGGCAGAGGGGCTGACCTCCTGCTACACGCTCACGGGTTGCCTCGATGCAGCAAACGGCTGGAAGGACGGCACGCACACCAGCTGCTCGGGCGCTACCTTCGCGGGGCTTGCCTGCACGGGCTACCGGCTGCCCACGGAGAGCGAGTGGGAGTATGCCGCGCGCGCCGGCTCAACGACTGCGACCTATCTCGGCAACCTCACCAGCGCCACGAGCTGCACGACGACTCAGACCAGTCTGGACACCATCGCCTGGTGGTGCAGGAACGGCGGCAGTCGCACGCAGGCGGTGAGCAGCAAGACTGCAAACAGCTTTGGCCTCTTCGACATGCTCGGCAATGTCGCGGAGTGGACGGGGGACGGGCAGGGCTCCTACCCGGGTACCGTCACCGACCCGCTCGGCGGCG
>CAIQPA010000037.1 GCA_903873545.1 uncultured delta proteobacterium | reverse complement strand
CGGCATGGCGGACCTCGCGGTGACCGAAGACGGGGACTGCCGGGTGGCGACGGGCGGCGACGCGGGCAAAGAGCCAGCGCACATCCTGCGCGACGACGAAGCAGCGGGCGGCGCCGACGACCGGGCCGGCGATTGCGGCATCGACCGCGTCGCGGATGGCCTGCGGCAGCTCACACTCATCGCTCAGCGAACCCAGCTTGAGCGCACCGCGGAGCTCCTGCTCGACCGAGGGTGTGACGAGCAGCGCGGGCAGCTGCCCGTCGGAGGCCAACGCGAGCAGCCGCTCCGGCAGGCAGACCTCGCGTGCAAGCTCGGCGAGCTGTCGCGCCGTGCGCGCCTCGGGTCCAGCGGCCTCCCACCCATCGAGCAGGCGGCCCATCTGCGCGATGCTGGCGCCCTCCATGAGACAGATCCGGAGCGCCTGCGTTGCCAGAGTGAGCGATACGAATTGAGGCAGCGCCCTTCCCGACGCTGCGATGGCTGCAGCCGCGCGCGGCTCCGTAAGACTCCGGCCGCAGAGCTGATGCGACTGTGCGACAAGCGCTGCCGTGAGCTCATCGGGCTGCGCGGCGTCCGCCCTCCAGCGGGCCACCTGCGCGCCCCGCCAGACGACCGTTGAATCGCTGCTGCCGCTCTCTCCCTGCACAATCAGGAGCGGCGGCGGGAGCAGCCCCCATGCCAGCCGCACCCGCTCACCCACGGCGGCCGCAGAGAGGCCTCCGCTCCGCCAGAGATCGAAGTCATGCGGCGCAAGGCTGACCGTTGCAGCCTCCATGTGCGGCGAGGCAGCATCCTGCCAACCGCGCCGCAACGCAAGGGCGCCGACAGCCGCAACGAGCGCCCCAACCGTGACGAAGGGCCAGGCGGGGAGCCCGGGCACCAATCCGAACGCTGCGACCCAGAGCCCCGCCCCGACCAGCTGCTTCGGCGACTCGGCGAACTCGCGCATCATCTGCGACGAGAGGCCGTTTTCGGAGCGCGAGGCGCCGACGCGGGTTACCGCGATGGCCGCGCCCGTGGAGAGCAGCAGAGAAGGGATCTGAGAAACAAGCCCATCGCCGATCGCCAGCGTGGCGTACTGATCGATGGCGGATGCAAAGCTCTCACCGTCCCGCAAGAGTCCGAGGAGCGTTCCAGCGACGAGGTTGATGAGAGCGATAAGAAGCCCCACGAGCGCGTCGCCGCGGACGAATCGGATGGCGCCATCCATGGCCCCCTGCCAGTTCGCCTCGTCGAGCAGCGCCGTGCGCCTGCGGTCGAGTTCGGCCGTGTCGAGCCGGCCCGCCTTCGCCTCCTGGTCGATGGCGAGCATGCGCACGGGGAGCGCGTCGAGGGCAAAGCGGGCGGCCACCTCAGCGACCCGGGCGCTCCCCTGGTTGATGACCATCCACTGCACCAGCGAGACCATCGCATAGAGCAGCAGGCCGACGGCCCACGAGCCATCTGTCAGGAGCCGACCCACCGACTCCACCACCACGCCCGCGTCGCCATGGGTGAGGATGAGCCGCGAAGAGGCGATGTTGAGCGCGAGCCGGAAGAGGGCGCCGAGCAGGAGCAGCGTGGGCAGGGTGGAAACCTGCGCGGCGCTACGGGCCCGCACGAGGGCTGAGAGCACCAGCGCGGAGAGCAGCAGGTCGGCGACCAGGAGCAGGCTCAGCAGCGGCGTGGGGAGCGGCAGCACAAGCAGGAAGCCGAGGCCAAGCAGCGCCAGCAAGAGGCCGTTCTGCGACAGACCGCGCAGCAGCGATGGGAGGTTGTCGACGCTCCGGATCATGGTGCGAGAATGCCCCGCCGCCAGCGGCCTGGTCAAGCGGTTCTCGCGCCGCCGATGCGTTGCAGTCAGAGCGCCCGATTGCTAGCAGAGGCGACCCTCGCGCCGCGTCAATGTAGGACGCGCCGCCACCCTTTGGAGCCCCCATGTCGAACGATTCTGCCCCGGTCCAGTCCGCCTCCGAGACCACCGAGGAGGTCGCGCCCACAGACGGCGCGCCCCGCCGCGACCAGCTCTGGAAGATTCGCCACTCCTGCTCCCACATCATGGCGCAGGCGGTGCTCGAGATCTTCCCCGAGGCCAGCATGGCCATCGGCCCGCCGATCGCCGACGGCTTCTACTACGACTTCGACCTGCCCCGCTCGCTCACGCCCGACGACCTCGCCGACATCGAGGCGCGCATGGAGCGCATCGTGAAGGGCAACTTCGAGTTCAAGACCTGGAACGTACCGTCGG
>CAIQPA010000036.1 GCA_903873545.1 uncultured delta proteobacterium | reverse complement strand
CGGTCATGGTCGGCGTCTGCGTGAGGGTCGCTGCCCGATGCGGGCGGATCGATGGCGACGGGTGCCTCCCAGAAGGTGACCCATCGTGCAGGCAGGGGCAAGGCTCCTGTTGCAATCAGGGTCCCGCCGAGCACCAGCACTGCACCGATGAGGGTAAAGAAGGAGGGCTGCTCGCCGAAGAGCCAGATACCCCAGCCGACCGAGAGCAGCACCTGCAGGTAGGTGACGGCGGAGGCGCGGCCGGCCGGCTCCAGGTGGAGCGCCTGGGTCATGCGGAGCTGTGCGAACTGGGTCAGCACACCGATGCCGAGGAGCATGAGCCACTCGATGGGCGTCGGCATCACCCGGTGCCAGAACAGGCTCGGTAGCGCGAGCGGCAGCCCGACCGCGGGGACCGACCAGACGACGACGCGGGGGTCGGCGCTGCCACGGAGCCGGCGGATGGTGACGTAGGCGAGGCCGGCGAAGATGGCGCCGGCGATGGAGACCCAGAGCGCGAAGGGGGCGATGGGGGCCGCAGCATCGTCGAAGAGGAAGGCGGGCTGTGCAACGGCGACAACGCCCAAGAGGCTCAGCGCGGTGCCGACCCAGGCGGCCCGTCCTCCGCCCTCGCCGAGCCAGAGCGCGGCAAAGACCGCGGTGAAGACGGGGCTCGTGTATTGGATGAGGGTGGCCTCGCCGAGCGGCAGGTGGACGAGCGAGTAGACGAAACACTGGAGCGCGAGAAAGCCGGCGAGGCCGCGGAGGCTGAGGAACCAGAGGTGTCGGCCGCGGGGCGTTGCGTCTGCGGGGCGGCGCGGGTCGAGGCCGGCGCGCCAGAGGACGATGGAGGAGAGAACAAAGGTAACGCCAGTCCGCGCGATGACGATCTCGTTGGCGGGGATGTTCGACCCGACCAGCTTCACGAGGACGCTCATGGCCGAGAAGCCGAGGACACCTTCAGCCATGTAGCGGAGGCCGAGCGGGATGCGGGGAGCGGGAGAGGACACGAGGCGTTCCGGAGCGTGAGGCGGCTCCTCTACTAGGGTCGTTGCGCAGATGGGAGAAGTGGGCGGGTTAGGTGTGCTGTCGAGCGCGTGCGAACGCTGGCCCGGCAAACTGTGCGATCTGCTCGGTCACGCAGAGCAGGTCTGGTGCGGGCAGAGATGACTTCCGCTTGAAAGCCTCCCACTGCGCCCCTCTCGTTCGATCTAGGGCGAACGCCTTCTCGAGGCCCTCCGGGAGTTCTTCCGGAATCGCCGTCGCTCGACGCCGGAAGGTGTGTGCAATCGCCTCGGCCAAGCCCTCCTCGGGGAGCAGCCCCATGCCGGACGCGGTGTAGAGATCGTAGTAGTCCTTGAGGCGGGTGTTGGCCCGCCCCCGAACCACTATGGCGTGGAGTTTCTCTGCAGCTGTGACCTCGGCGGGGTAACCGAGCAGGCGCGGGGCCTCGAAATCGAGCATCGATGGGTAGGAGATCCAAACTGGCGGAGGAACCACCGCATCGCCGAAGCCTACATCCACGTGGAGTGGCAACCGCATACCCCCGAGGTCGCAGGTGAAGCTGAGCTGAATCCCCGCCTGTGGCAGGGCGGTCGCGATGGGCACGATGCGGATGGAGGAGAGGTCGAAGCTCAATCCGTCGTCGAGATCCATCGCCACAATCTCACGGATGGCGGTCACCGCTGCATCGGGCGTGCAATCACCCAGACCGAGCAGGTCGAGGTCACGCGTTGGTCGCGCGGAATCACCCACCCAGACCAGGTTCATGAGACCTCCCTTGAGCACGAAATCCGAGGCAAAGGGGGAGCTGCCCAGTCGGAAGAGCAGGCGTTCGATGGCGAACAGGACCGCCAGCTCCTGATGGCTCCGGCCGGTCGCGCGTGCCTGATTCAAGAGCCGTTGGCGGATGGAGGCTCCCAGGTTTGTGGGTTGGCGCTCGGTCATGTCAGCGCCTCGAGGTAGGGGCGCATCACGGATTCGACACGATTGACGGCTGCCATCCGAAACAGCTCGGCGGGGGTGGCTGCGCCCTGTGCAAGCGTCTGACGAAGCGCGTCGAGGGCCGTCTCGAGACCGACCCGTGACCGAAACTTGAAGGCATCGGCGACCGACTTCGCAGGTGTCGTCACCTGCAGTTCGAGGCCGTCAATTGTGTGGATTTCGACGCCCGTTTCGTAGCTGGCAGCCGCAAAGTGGAAGACCTCAATCGGCGGCGCCTCGAGGCGAGCAGGATGTCTTCCACGCGGCAGGGCAACGTGAACCGCGCGGGGAATGTCGCGGGTAAGACCATGCAGATGGAGCGCAGAAACGAGGCAGATTCGAGCCGTCGGCATGCGGCTCGCAACGATGATCAGATCGGGTTCTGTCATGGGCAGAGAGGCAAGCCGGAAGAGCCCGCGTGACACCTCGACGAGGGTGCCGTCTTCGCGCGCTGCGTAGAGCTCGCGCGGATGGACCTCGGCACGGAGAATCTCGGAGGTGCGTGCGATGCCACCAAGGTCTGTCACGACACGGAGGATCAGGTCTGGTTGGAGATTGGAACGATATTGCATCACTTACCGACAACTGTAGCAGTTTCTATCCAACCAGAGCTGGCGTAACGCGTCCAGAACTTTGTTCGCGCTGGCCGACGCTAGCCCACCGCACACCCTACCCCTCCGCCACGAGTCGGACTAAGGCCGCCCCATGCAGCCGTCGCACACACCTCTCGCCTTCTTTGATCTCGACCGTACACTCGTCGCCGAAAACACCGGCAGACTCTGGGTGGAGCACGAGCGGCGTGAGGGCATCATCTCGTCGCTGCAGGCGGCGCGCGCCATGGTCTGGCTGGGGCTCTACCACCTGTCGCTGATCGACCTCGACCGTGCCTACAGCCAGGCGCTGGCCCACTACCGTGGCGTGGCCGATCGTGCACTGCGGGCCCGCACCGAGGACTGGTTTCTGGCGCAGGTGGCCCACCGGCTCCAGCCCGGGGCCCGGGCCGCACTCGACTGGCACCGGGCAGAGGGCCACCGCTGTGTGATGCTGACCAACAGCTCGCCCTACCAGGCCGCGGTTGCGACCCGCACCTGGGGGCTCGACGGCTGGGTGAGCAACCACTTTATCGCCGACAGCGCAGGGCTGCTGACGGGCGAGATCGAGCGGCCCATCTGCTACGGCGCGGGCAAGACTACGCGAGCAGAGCGCTGGGCAGCCGAGCATGGAGGTAGCGTCGCAGAGAGCTGGTTCTACACCGACTCGCTCTCCGACCTTCCGATGCTCGAGGCGGTAGCACGGCCGCGCATTGTGCAGCCCGATCCGCGGTTACGGCGGGTGGCGGCGCGGCGTGGATGGCCCATCCTCGATTGGCGCTCTGCGGATGGCGCAGTGGCGAGCGTGGACCGCTAGCGGGTCATCGCGGCGCGGAGGAAGGCGACGGCCTGTGCCCTGCTGCTGAAGCAGTGGAGGCGATTGCCGCGGCTGTTGAAGAGGAGGATCGGTTCCACGCCGAGCAGCAGGTCGGGCGTGAGCCGCGATGCCGTATCGTTGCGGGTGGAGGTGTCGGCGGTGGGGAGCAGGACAGCGGTGTTGGTCAAACAGGACTCCAGTGCGAGGAAAACAGGAGACCCCAAGCGGGTCTCACGGGGCGAGCGATGCGGAACTAGTTGAGATCGGAGGGCGGCTTCTTGCGGCGATTGGGGATCATCCCTTCGTTGCCGGGCGCGTCAGGATGGTCGGGCGAATCTGCCGGGATCTCGCCCGATACATCCGCCTCTTCGGCGGCCGCGGCGGGGGGCTGACCGCCGGGCTTGCCATGCTTGGCGAGGTCGGCGCGGAGGGGGGCGAGCATCATCTCGGGCGTGAGGGTGAAGGGGAGAGCCTTGGTGGACTCCGGCATGGGCCAGGCCACTTCGCGCTTCGGCGGTCCGCTGAGCCCCAACTCTTTGCGGACCTTGGCGATGCGCGCTCGGATATCCTCGGGCATGGCCTCGCCACCGGAACCGCGGCGGTACTCGGCCTCAATCTCGTCCCAGCTACCTCTCCTGATCAGGCGGTGCATGCGGGCGAAGCCGGGCGGGACGCGGCCTGCGCCGCGCGGCATGCCGAACCCGGGCGGAGGCGGCATGTTGATGAAGCGGGGCTTCCAGTCGTCATCGTCGTCCTCATCCTCCGCAGGCGCGGGCCTCTCGGAGGCGACGGCCGGGGGCGACTCTGCGGCAGGCTGCTGGGCCTTGGCGAGCGCTGCCTGCACAGCCGGCAGGATCTGCTGCAGGACGGCGGTGAATCCGTTGATGGCGGCGGCAATCTGGGCGGCGCTGTCTTGGATGCCGCCGCCGAGCATGAGGAGGGGGTCGAGGGCGAGCGGCGCGCGCGGGAGATCGCCGACCGATGCAACCAGATCGGGCTGCAGCTCATGCGGCGCGATGGCGATGACGGTCTGCAGCAGCGCCTCGGTGGTGGCATCGGGGAGACTGGGCGCAGGCTGCGAGGTCGCGGTGGTGGCGGAGGCCGATTCGGTGGCATCGTCGCCGGAGAGAGCGCTGGTGTCGGTGGGCTTGCGGGGGTTGTTGGACTTCATGGGGCCTTACAGAGGGAGCGGCGCACAGGCGCAGGAGGGGACTGAGAGGGAGAGGGGGGACGTGGCGGACGGTCGGCTATTCACGCAAAATCGGCAGCGGAGGATCGCTGCGAAATCACGGCCCCCCGGGGCGTCTCGATGAAGCGATTATGCGACGGCGTGCCGGTCGCACCCTGCTCCAGCGGGACGATCCGGCCGGCCATCCGTGGACGCACTCGCAGGGGACTGAGGTCGTTGGAGGGCCATGGTCGGGCTCGTCAGGCAGGAGGGAGGTTAGACAGTATGGACGCCAATGGAGGGAAGGCAAGGCAGACAAGCGGGGGTTTCGATCCGTTGGGTGGAATTGGGGAGCCCCCCTCCCCGAAGCCGTGCAGGTGCTGGCGGATCGCGGGGTGGAGCGGAGGACAGACGGTGCCAAGGAACCCTTCCTGAGCGATCGCGGAGCGCGGCAAAAATCGTTCACCAGCTCGGCAACAACGGCGCGCAGATGACGACAAGGGAACATCACCCTCTTCGAGGCCCGATGCATCCCACCGACCCCACCGATCCCAAATCGCACGAGAACCATGCAGCCAGCATCCTCCGGATCGGCCATGCGGAGGGCACCTTTGAGCGTGAGCTCGTGCTCTTCCGTGATGCCCTGCGCATCGACTTCGCGGTGGATGCAAGGGCGAGTGTTTCGCCGATCTGGGGGCCCTTCGTCCCCTTCTTTGAAGGGCACAAAGTAGCAGTGGAGCAGGTGTCGGGGGTACTGAGCCGCGACATGCTCGCCGACTACATCATCAAGGCCATGATCTACCGGGGCGAGGGTGAACCGAGCACCAGCGCGCGGCTGTTCATCCTCTGCCACCATCTGCCCCAGGCTCGGCTAGAGGAGTTTGCCGCCCTTCTCATGCCCGGACCGGTATCGGGTTCGTGGCAATTCGACATGGGTTTGGCCGGTCAGGTAATGCTCTGCGCGGCGTCGCATCTGCCTGAAGCGCCGGGTCACAGTTTCCTCCGGCTTGCGGTTGCAAACATGGCGCACGCCGAGCATCTAAGCCGAATTCATTACCTCTTGACGGACGAAACCTGCTCCGTCACTTTGCGTGAAACCGCCCTCAGGGAGTGTGCAATGAGCCAGCCGATGGTCACCGATGAGTCGTTCCCGACAACATGGCGCGAGCTGGTAGAGACCTATGGCAGCCGCCTGAAGCAGGCGGAGGCGCGTGGAGTTGCGCTCGGAGAAGAGCGCGGAATTGCGCTCGGAGAAGAGCGCGGAGAGGCATCGGCGCGGCAGGCTACGCTGGACCGGCTCCTCGAGGTGGCGGCCACCATGCTGCCGGCCGAGGCCATCGAGGCGCTGCGCGCGAAGGGCGATCCCGTGGAGGTAGCCCTCGCGATGGCCGCCGCGGGTCGCTGAGCGCCCTACTCCACCCCGCCCCAGTCCCGCTCGGAGGTCATTGCCATGAAGGCCTTCTCCAGCGAGGTACCGCGGCGCAGGGCAAGGATGGGGACCTGGTGGTCCAGCAGCACGCGGAGGACGATGGCGATGGCCTCGGCCGGGTCGCGGCGGGCGTCGTAGGCGATGCGGAGGTCGGTAAGTGCGGTGAGCTCCGCCTTGGCGTCGCCACCGAGTGCGGCCATGAGTTCGGTGAGCGGTACCGGCGCGCCGCGGCCCAGTTCGAGCGACAGCTCCTGGCCCTGCCGCGTGAGCTCGCCGATGGTGCCGGCCTGCACCAGCTTGCCATGGTCGAGAATGGCGCCGTGGGTGCAGATCTCCTGCACATCGGCCAGCTGGTTGCTCGAGACCAGCACCGTGGCGCGGGGCGCCTGACGGGCGATGATCTCCTTGATGTGGCAGGCGCTGCGCGGGTCGAGGCCGGTGGTAGGCTCGTCTAGCAGGAGCACCTCGGGGTTGCCGATGAGCGCAGCCGCGATGCCCACCCGCTTGGTCATACCGTGCG
>CAIQPA010000035.1 GCA_903873545.1 uncultured delta proteobacterium | reverse complement strand
TTGGAGAGCCCGACGGCAGAGGCACGGGCGCTCCGGCTCGGCCACCGCCCGCTTGCGATTCTTCTACCTCACGACGCCAAAAGTTCCTCCGTGGACCGGCTCGAGGCAAGGCTCTTCCATGCGGGTTTCTTCACAGCCCAGTCGGACGATGCATCAGCCGTGGCCAGCCTCCTGCGTGCGGGGCTGCTGGTGCTCTGCAGCGAGACTGCAGGCGTTCAAACCGAGGCCTTCACGGTCACAGGCACAGACGAAGCGGACTGGTGGCAGCAGCTCGAACCGCTGCTCGGGCTGCTGCGCGAAGGCTAGGGCTCGGGGCGCCACCGGACGTCGCCCTTCCGCACCGCAGGAACGCCCGCAATCAGGCTGTAGGGCTCGAAGGTGCTGCCCTCGGTGACCACCGCGCCGGCCGCCACCACCGAGTGATGACCGATGGTCGCGCCCATGAGAATGGTCGCGTTGGAGCCGACGAAGCAGTGGTCGCCGAGCACG
Source organism: uncultured delta proteobacterium (assembly GCA_903873545.1). Lineage (GTDB taxonomy): Bacteria > Myxococcota_A > Bradymonadia > REDH01 > REDH01 > CAIWGR01. Next base: position 4,376 of record CAIQPA010000035.1, on the reverse strand, counting down.
ACCGGCGCCCGGTCGACCGCATTGTAGCTGCGCTCGGTGATGGTGCGGCGGGCCGAGCTGTGGGTCACGAGCTGCGCACCGCTCGAGATGTTACAGCCGGCGCCGATGGTGAGGCCGCCCGAACCGTCAATCACGCAGAAGGCCCCAATCCAGACCCCATCGCCGATAACGGGCTCGCCGACGACCCAACTGTGGGCATTGTGGGGATTGGCGGGGAGCGATTCGAGCTTCGACATGGGCGACTCCGCGGTTCAGCAGCGTTGCGACTCTGCGGCAGCGGCGCGCCCGTAGCAAACTTTGCGCGGCTACCCCTACCGACGAGCCGAGAAGGCCTGGTAGGTGGTGGAAGAGGCGGTGGCGATGAAGCGGCCAAAGGCTGCAGGCAGACCGCTGCTCCGCATCGCGCCCTTGACAACCCTGCAGGCCGAAAGTAGCACGCCGCTCCAGTCTCTTTGCGGGCCGTGGCGCAGCCTGGTAGCGCACTTGCATGGGGTGCAAGGGGTCGCAAGTTCGAATCTTGTCGGCCCGACTTTGAGACCTTCGCGGGGGTGGCTTCGGCCTCCCCCGCGACTCGTTTTTGCCCTCCGTTTTGGCTCAGCCTGAGAGGCGCGACCCACCTCGCGCCGCGTCATCACGCCCGCGCCCTTTGAGGTTCCCTCCAACGCGATTCCGTTGTAGTTGCGCGGTCAATCGTATCGCTCGGAGACCCAATCATGCGTTCCAGGCTCCTCGCCCAACTCTGTTCGCTCGCCGCCTGCGCGCTGCTCGCCGCCTGTTCCGGCGACGAGACCGCCAGCTCCGTCACCGGCGAAGCCGACACCGCAACCGATACCGCGGCAGACACCTCACCTGACGGCAGCGCCGACGCGGCGCCCTCCTGCCCCGAGAGCTGCCGCGACGGCGACCCCTGCACCCTCGACAGCTGCAACACAGCCGACGGCACCTGCGCGCACGAGCCGCTCGAGGTCTGCTGCCCAGACGACCACTGCCAGATTGCGGGCGCCTGCGTTCCCAACCAGGCCGTAAACCCCGACAACAGCTGCCAGACCTGCCAGGTCGCAGTCGATGCCGAGGCCTGGACCGCCGACAACCGGGCCACCTGCGACGACGGTGACGCCTGCACAGAGGCTGACCGATGCGAAGCCGGCCGCTGTATCGGTGACGCCCGCATCTGCGCCGACGAAGACCCCTGCACCATCGACGCCTGCGACGCCGAGACCGGTGCCTGCACCACCGCCCCCAACGAGGGCGGCTACTGCGACGACAGCAACGCCTGCACCCGTCAGGACCGCTGCACCGCCGGCACCTGCGCCGGTACCGAGGGCCCCGCCTGCGACGACCAGAACCCCTGCACCGCCGACAGTTGCGACCCCACGCAGGGCTGCGTCGCCACCCCCGTCGCAGATGGCACCGCCTGCGCCGACAGCCTCGCCTGCACCACCGCGGAGGTCTGCCAGGCCGGCCAGTGCGTGACCGAGCGCAACAGCTGCGACGACAGCAACCTCTGCACCGCCGACTTCTGCTCCGAAGGCTCCGGAGATGGCGCCGGCTGCAGCCACCGCGACCTCACCCCGCTCTGCGGCGACAGCAACCCCTGCACCGACGAGACCTGCGACCCCACGCAGGGCTGCGTCTACCCCTTCAACACCAACAGCTGCGACGACAGCGACCTCTGCACCATCGTCGACACCTGCACCTCCGGCGCCTGCCTCGGCACCCCCCTCGACCCCTCCGACGGCAACCCCTGCACAGACGACCGGTGCGAGCGTGCCGTCGGCCCCACCTACGCAAACAACACCCTCTCCTGCGACGACAACAACCTCTGCACGGTCGGCGACCTCTGCGCCGACGGCGGCTGCATCTCCGGCACCGAGCCCCTGAACTGCGAAGACGGCAACGTCTGCACCACAGGCCAGTGCGACCCCGCGCTCGGCTGCCTGCAGACCAACAACACCGAAAGCTGCAACGACAACACCGTCTGCACCATCGCCGATACCTGCGCCGACGGCAGCTGCGCAGGCACGCCCATCTCGTGCGACGACGGCCGCGCCTGCACCATCGACTCCTGCGACCCGGTCGACGGCTGCAAGCATGAGCTCATCCAGTCGGCGGAGTGCCGCCCCTCCATCGAGGTCATCACCCCGCAGCGGGCCGAAACCATCCTCGGCACCGTGCTGCCGCCCACGGTCGCGGTACGCGGTCGGGTCATCAGCCCCGCCGGCCCCATCACCAGCTTCACCATCAACGGGCAGCCAGTCTCGCTCGCCTACATCCCCGGCACCAACTGGAACTACTCCTTCCGCATCAACAACTATGCGGCCCAGGTGGGGCCCAACACCCTGGTCTTCGAGGCAACCGACGACCTCGGCACCACCAAGAAGCGGGTGCAGGCCTTCCACTGGTCGACCCAATACACCAACCCCAACGCAGCCGTCGCCGGCAGCGGCATGGTCACGCCGGGCCTCGGCGTCTGGCTCGGCCAGCAGACACTCGACGACGGCCGCAACCCGCCGCCCACCGACATCGCCGCCATCTTCCAGACAGTGCTCCGCAACTTCGACACCGCGGCGCTCTTTGACCCGAACCGCCCGCTGACCAGCCAGCAGGGCTACGACATCTACCTCCGCTCCATCACCATCGGCGGCAGCACCGCGAGCATCCAGGCCACAGACACCGGGCTCCGGCTCGTTGCGAGCCTGCTCAACCTCCGCGGCCGCCTCTTCTTCGACTGCACGGGCGGCTTCTTCTCGGTCTGTGGCATCGCGGGCGGCGACGGCGGCGGGAGCCTGTCGGTGAGCTCCATCACCGTCACGGCCAACATCAACATCAGCGTCCGGCCCGACAACACACTGGCCGTCACACTCGCAAACTCTTCAACCTCGCTCAACGGTCTGTCGCTTAGCGCCGACAACGGTTGGACCAACTTCCTGCTCAGCATCATCCTGCCCTTTGTTCGCGACCAGCTCGTCGGCAGCTTCGAAGGCACCATCAACAACCAGCTCTCGGGGGTTATCGGCCCGCTGCTGGAGAGTGCCCTCTCGGCGCTGGCCTTCAACCTCGCCTTCGACCTGCCACGACTGGATGGCGCGACCGACGGTGCGGGCAACCCCATCACCATCCCGGTCGCACTGCAGAGCGACTTCGACACCGCCCCCTTCTCCGACGCATCGCCCGGCCCGCAAGGCGGCCTGCTCTCGCTCCGCGCCCGCTCCACGACCACCACCCGCGGCATCCCCACCGGCCTTCCCTACGACGCCAACCTCGGCACGGCCGGCCGCATCGGCTGCGGACTCGCAGCCCAGCAGATGGTGGTGCCCAAGCAGGCGCCCCTAGAGATCGTCTTCCCCGACGACACCCTCAACCAGATCCTTCACGCCGCCTGGTTCGGAGGCCTGCTCCAGTTCCCCGTCGACCCCTCGCTGCTGGGCGGCGTCGATCTCGCCACCTACGGCATCACCGACCTCTCGCTCGACCTCTCCTCCCTGCTCCCGCCCATGGCCACGGACTGCGGACCGGACGGCCAACTCCGCCTCCACGTGGGCGACATGAAGATCAACGCCCGCCTCACACTCTTCGGAACGCCGCTCGATGCCGTCGTCTACGTGGCCTTCGACGCCCCCATCACCCTTGCCGCCAGCGGCGGCCAGCTCGGCATCACGGTCTCGGCCATCGAGAACGTGCAGCTCGAGGTGAATGTGGTGCAGCCCGAGCTGGCCGGCTTCGAAGACGCCATCTCCGAGCTCCTCGGCAGCCAGCTTGTGCCGGCCCTTGGCGGTCTGCTCGGCAACGGCACCCCGCTCGCCAGCTTCCCCCTGCCCGAGATCGATATCAGCAGCCAGCTCGGGCAGCCGGCCGGCTCGCTGGTCATCGCCATCGATGTGCTCTCCAATCCCGCCTTCCGCAACCGCATCGACGGTAACACCATCGTCTACGGGCAGCTCCGATGAAGACCCTCTACCGCTCCCTCGCCCTTCTCTGCGTTGCGGTGGGCCTCGCAGCCTGCTCCGACGATTCGCCTTCGACCACCGCCGCGACAGACACGGCCGCCGATACGGCAGCCGACGGCTCTGCGCAGCCAGACACCGGCGCAGACACCGGCGCAGATACGGGCACCGACACGGGCTCCGACACAGGCTCTGGCTCCGGTGCAGGCCCGGAGGCCTTCGTCACCTGCGACACCGACGCCGACTGCGGCGATGGCCTCGACTGCACCACCGACCGCTGCGTCGCCGACGGCTCCGGCCAGCGCATCTGCGCCTGGACGCTTGCCGATCGAACCTGCCTCATCGATGGCCTCTGCGTCCGCGCGGGCGCCGCCAACCCAACCAACGACTGCGAAATCTGCGATACCACGCAGCCAAACGTCTGGGCCTTCC
>CAIQPA010000034.1 GCA_903873545.1 uncultured delta proteobacterium | reverse complement strand
TCATCGCCGAGGCTGCGCGTGGCCTTCACCACTTTCATACCCGCCGGAGCGCAGGTGGAGAGCTGCTCGGGCTGGTGCACCGCGATGTGTCGCCGCCCAACCTGATGGTGGACTACACGGGCAGGGTGAAGGTGCTCGACTTCGGAATCGCGCGGGCCGAAGCGGCCTTCATGGAGGTCCGGCCGGGCCAGCTGCCTGGTAAGTTTGGCTACATGTCGCCCGAACAGGTGGACGGCCTCGAGGTGACGGCCGCCTCGGATCAGTTCGCGCTCGGCGTGCTGTTGTATGAACTGACCATGATGCGGCGCCTCTTCAAGGCCGATAGCGACATGGCGACGATGCGGCTGGTTTCGCGCGCGAACATCGCCTTGCCGACCAGCCTGGTTCCCGGCTTTTCGCCGGCGCTGTCTGCGATCATGATGCGGGCACTGGCGCGAGACCCACGCGAGAGGTTCGAAGATTGCGCGGCGCTCGCAACAGCGCTCGACGCGCTGGAACTGGGGGAGCCGCGTTGCGACGAGCGCCAACTTGGAGAGCTCATTCGCAAGCTGTTCGCCGATCACATCGCGGAGACACGAGCGCTGCTGGGCGCAAGCTACAGCGGCCCCTTGCCGCTCGACGCGCCGGCACGGAGGCAGCGGTTTGGCGCAGGGGGACAGAGCCCGCTTCTGGCCGGGGATGCTGACCGGCTCTCTGGAGAACTCGACGCGGAGGTGGCCGACCATACGCTGCGCGTCCGGACGGTCACGTCGGGCCTTCGTGGTGCTGCTGCGGGCGGGAGCCGACGGTGGCTTGTGGCCGGTCTGGCCGCTGGCCTTTTTGTTGTGCTCTGGCTCCTCTTCCGTGCATTCGGCGGCTAGCCGCGCGCGTGACGCGGGCGGCGAACCAAGAAGTTGGAGAGTTGGGAAGAATGCGCGTAGCCTCTGCACCACAGGGGTTCAGAGGGTGTGTCTCTCGGGCCCGTGGAGTGTCGCGGAGGGGCGGCGCGTCTGGGGGGCAGCGTGAAGCGGATCTCATGCCATAGTCGTATCGTCGGAATTGGGTTGGTAGTCGTCATGCTGGGCGGCTGCACGATGCTGGGTGGCGAGGCGGGAGAGGGTACGCTCGCCGAGCGCTTCAAACGCCGGCACGAGTCGCCCGAGGCGCGGCGGTTCGGCGCGCAGCTGAGCGAGAAGTTGAAGGCAGCGGTCGTGGCGCAGAGCTCCGCGAAGCCGCCCATCACCCAGCTTGGCGAGAGCTGGGCGACCGCGTTGCACCTGCCCGCCAAAGAGCTCCTGCTTGGTCTCTACAGCACGAACGGCGATCGCCCGCTGTTCACCTCCGAGACTACCATGAACGGTTCGGGAGAGGCGGCCGACGCGGTCTTCCGTGAGGTGCTCTTCGACGGGATGGACCCTGCCCTGTTCCGTGCCGAGCCGCGGGCAACCGCGCTGCGCGAGCTTGCGGCGCTTAAGGAGCCTGTGTTCGACAAGCTGGTGGGCGCTGGCGATCTGGAGCGGCTCGACAGCTGGTGGACCGAGTCGGAGGAGCCACGGACAGAGGCCGGAGCGCTGGCGCTGCTGCTCGACCCTGCGGCGTCGCCGCTGCCTCATGTTGCCGCGGCCTACAGGGCAGCGGTGGCGCAGCGGAAGCGGAAGTTCGAGCTGCTAGCGACGGTCGAACTCAGCCTGTCGGGAGACTTTCTTACCTGGATTGACCTGCAGCGGGCGCAGAACCGGAACTTCCAGTTTCCGATCCGGCAGGCGCCGGAGATGGATCGCCCCATCGACCCCGCTGCCGAGGCGACGCGGCGGCGCGATGAGACGCTCAGACTTGCCGCAGAGGGGCTAAAGGCGGCAGACATGGCTGCCTTCCTCAAGGGCCTGCGTCCGGCCGCGCTCGACTACACCCCGCTGCAGCAGGCGGTTGGACGATACCTCGACTATGCGGCGCGTGATGCATGGCAGCCGCTGACGGGGACGCAGGTGCTGTCGAAGAAGTCGACGGGGAGTCAGGTCGTGGCACTCCGCGCGCGACTCGCCGCCGAAGGGTTTGAGGCTGGCGAGGCGGGCAACGCGACCTTCGACACAGCGCTTCGCAGAGCATTGCAGTCCTACCAGCGGCTCCGGCAGCTTGCGACAACAGGCAAGCTGGATGAGCTCACGCGGGCCTCCCTGAATCAGACGCCGGTACGACGGCTTGCACAGCTTGGCGTGGCGCTCGACAAGTGGCGGCTGAGCCGCGCGGCGGCCGACTTCGGCAAGCAGCACATCTTCGTCAATATCGCCGGATTCGAGGCGTCGCTGCAGGACAAGGGAGAGGAGGTCTACCGCTGGCGGGTGGTGGTCGGAAAGTGGGTGGACCGGGTCAACCAGGATGGCAAGCGGGTCCAGAAGGGGCTCTCGCCTCTCTTCTCGGAGACCCTCGAGTATGTGGTCTTCAACCCCTACTGGAACGTGCCGGCTGGGATTCGTGCCGGGGAGTATCAGTCTAGGATCGATGCCGACCCGACCTGGCTCGAGACGAACCAATACGAGATCTACAGGACCCCCGACGGCATCGAGTGGCTGCGGCAGCTGCCGGGGCCCGACAACCTGCTTGGTGCAGTGAAGTTCCTCTTCCCGAACGACCACAACGTCTACATGCACGACACGCCCGCCAGGGGGTTGTTCGACCAGCCCATCCGCGCCTACTCGCACGGCTGCGTCCGGGTGCATGAGCCCATGAAGCTGGCGGCGCTGCTGCTCAAACGGGATCGGGACTGGGCAGACAAGCAGGTTGAGAAGTTCATCGAGGAGCAGGTAGAGCTCGCTACGGAGCAGTGGATTGGCCTCCGGCAGAAGATCCCCGTGCATCTCGAATATGTGGGCGCGGGGGTTAGCGAGAAGGGCGAGATCGCCTTCTTCGGCGACATCTACCGGCTCGACCGAGAGGCGCTTACAGCCAAAGAGGCGGTCTTCGCAGCAGCGATCGCTGCGGCAAAGGCGAAGGGCGCCGGTACCGTCGCGGCCGACGGCTCGGGCAGCGGCGAGGGTTTGGGCAGCGGCGAAGGAACCGGAAGCGGCGAAGGAACCGGAAGCAACCGGTAAGCCGTAGCAATGGCTTGGAGAGCGACCAGCGGCAGGCTACGCTGTCGTTCGTTCTCTTGCCCAGGCTCCGCATGTTGCATCTCCAGCGCTCTCTCAGCACGATCTCTTTGCTCTCGATACTGGCACTGCTCGCCGCCTGCGGAGACGACACCGCCAAGAGCGCAGAGGGCGCCGATGGCGGCGATGGCAGCGCAGAGGCGAGCGGAGACACGGGGGCCGTTGACTCCGGCAGCGGAGCGACGGACGTCACCCCGCAGGATGGCTCGGGTGACACGACCGAACCTCTCTCCCCCTGCAATCCGCTGGCGGAGGAGCTCGACTGCCTGCTGCCCTTCCCCTCCGACTTCTTCCTGCAGGCAGACGCAACGCTGCCGAGCGGCAACCGCGTCGTGATTCCTGAGCCCGCCTTGCCGATGCCTGTGCGCGGTCGCGGTCCGCTCGATTTCTCGCGGACGGTGACCTCCGACGGGTTCTCGCCTGGCTCGCAGATTCTGGCGATGCTGCCCGGCGCAGTCGATGGCAGCTCTCTTGCGGGCTACGCGCCGCAGGAGCCCGAGAAGGCGCTGCGCTCGCTCGATGCCGACTCGCCGACCGTGCTCGTGCAGGTGTCGAACGGCCGCAAGGTTGCCCACATTGCGGAGCTCGATGTGCGGGCACCGCGGCCGGCGCGGCAGTCACTCATCATCCGCCCGCTCGAGCGGCTCCTCGCCGGTGAGACCTACGCGGTTGGTATCTCCTCGCTCCGCGACCTCAGCGGGGCAGCCATCGAACCCTCACCCGGCTTCCGCACAGTGCGCGACGGCACCCCGTCGGAAGACGCGCGACTTCAGGCGGCAGCGGCCTCCGCGGAGAGCATCCTCTTCCCTGCGCTCGCAGCAGCGGGCAAGGAGCGGAGCTCGCTGCAACTGGCCTGGACCTTCACCGTCGGCAGTG
>CAIQPA010000033.1 GCA_903873545.1 uncultured delta proteobacterium | reverse complement strand
CCCCGCTCCCCAATCCGGTCGCTCGCCCAGCGGATGGCCCGGATGTAGGAGTCGTATAGCGAGTTCTTGAGTACGGCGTTGGTCCGCGCCGCGTAGGTCTCGGCGATGCGGGCATCCAACCCAGGATAGGCCACAGTCTGGTTGTTGTCGTTCGCGCTTGTCTGCCCCGACGAATAGGGCGGGTTGCCCACAATCACGCTGATGGGCGCCGCCTTCTGACGCTCCCGACGATCGCTGTTGTTCGCCAGCGCCTGCGACACCAGGTCGCCCTTCTCATACATCTGAAAGGTGTCTGTCAGGCAGATGCCCTCAAAGGGCCGGTAGTCGCCCCCCATCTGCTCGTGATAGGCGCTCTCGATGTTCACCGCCGCGATGTAGTAGGCCAGCAGCACCATCTCGTTGGCATGCAGCTCCGAGGCAAACTTGCGCGGCAGGTCGGCCCGCTCAATGAGCCCGCTCTGCAGCAGCCGGGTGATGAAGGTGCCCGTGCCCGTGAAGGGGTCGATGAGGTGCACCCCCTCATCGGTGAGCCGCTGCCCGAACTCCTGCTGCAGCAGGTCGTCCACACTGCGCAGGATGAAGTCCACCACCTCCACCGGCGTGTAGACAATGCCGAGCCGCTCGGTGAGCCGCGGGAAGGCCTTGCGGAAGAACTTGTCGTAGAGCTCGACCACAATCTTCTGACGCCCCTCCGCATTCGTGATGCCCTCGGCCCGCATCCGCACGCTCTCGTAGAAGGCGGCCAGCGTGTCGGCCTCGGCGTCCAGGTTGTGCCGCTCGAGCTGCTCCACAATCGCCTGCATGGCCTGCGAGATGGGGTTGTTGGCCGCAAAGGAGTAGCCCGAGAAGAGGGCGTCGAAGACCGGCCGCGTGATGAGGTGCTGGGCCAGCATCTCGATGACCTCGTCGTCGGTCACGCTCCCGTTGAGGTCGTCGCGCAGCTCCTCGGCAAAGGCGTCAAAAGCCGCCCGCTCCGCCTCGTTGCCCGGCTCCCGCACGATGGTGGCGATGCGGGTGATGTGGGTCTGCGCGATGCGGGCGATGTCGACGGCCCAGTCTTCCCAGTGGCGCCGGTTGCCGCACTTCTGCACCACCTTGGCAAAGATGGCCCGCTCCACGGCGCCCACCTCAAAGGCCATCTCGGTCTGCTGCGGCTGCGGCGGCGGCGACTCCACATCGCCTTGCCCGCCACCGGTGCCGATGCCGTTTGCCGAGCGCTGCTGCGGGAGCGGCTTGAAGGGGGCGATGTCGGCCACGGCGATGACCTCCATCTTGGCGGGGTCCTCGCCGGCCAGGTCGATGCGGTTGATCATGGCGTCGAACCGGTCGTCGTGGGAGCGGAGCGCCTGGAGCACCTGCCAGACCACGGCAAACGACTTGTTGTCTTGCAGCGCCAGCTCGGGGCTCACGCCTGCGGGCAGCACGACGGGGAGCACGACGTAGCCGCGGGTCTTGCCGGGCGCCTTGCGCATGACGCGGCCGACCGACTGCACCACATCAATCTGGCTGTTCCGCGGGGTGAGGAAGAGCACGGCGTCGAGGGCCGGCACATCCACCCCTTCGGAGAGGCAGCGCACGTTGGAGAGGATGCGGCAGGTGTTGTCGGGCGTCTCGGCCTTGAGCCAGTCGAGCTGCTTGTCTTTCTCGGTGGCGGTCATGGAGCCGTCCACGTGGGAGGCCTCGCAGACGAGCGACGAGGTGTCGCCGGTGGACTTCTGGTACTCCTCGACGACAGCCGAGAAGATGTTTGCGATTTTCTTGGAGGAGACCTTGTGGATGCGGCCGCCCTGCTTGGCCTCGATGACCTGGCAGAAGGCCACGGCGCGGCGCATGGGGTGGTGGTCGTCTGCGAGCGTCTCGCGCTGCCCCTGCTTGGCGAGGGCCTTCCAGCAGCCGATGATTTTGCCGGCATCCTCGACCTTGATGGACTGGTCCTTGTCTTTGAGGAGCTCCATGGTGGCGCGGCTGATATGGGCCTCATCGACCGCCAGGACGAGCACCTTGTAGTCGCAGAGCAGGCCGGCTTTGACGGCGGCCGAGAAGGAGATGCAGTAGAGCTCTTTGCCGAAGAGGTCGGGGTCGTCCATGGAGGCGAGGGTGGCGCCGAGCCGGCCGGCGGTGACCTTGGCGTCGTCGCCGAAGATGCGGGGGGTGGCGGTCATGTAGAGCCGCTTGTGGCCGCGGACGAAGGACTGGTCGTGGACGCGCACAAAGGCGCTCTCCTCCTGGCCCGAGAAGGTGGCGCCGGTGGTGCGGTGTGCCTCGTCGCAGATGATGAGGTCGAAGTCGGCGAGGAGGTGGTCCTTCTGGGCGCGGGAGATGACCTCGATGGAGTGGTAGGTGGAGAAGACCACGGTCATGGCGCCGGACTCGTGCTTGGCGGCGACGGCGGCGGCCAGCTTGGAGGCCTCTGTGGTGGCGGGGTAGCGGAGCTCGTGGGCGAAGGTCTGCACCTCGTCGTCTTCGTTGCGCCGCTTCTTGCCTACCTCGGTGTCGGAGCAGACGGCGAAGCAGTGCATGGGTGTCTCGCTCTCCTGGCTCCACTCGGTGAGGGTCTGGGAGAGGAGCGACAGCGATGGCACGAGGAAGAGCACCTGCTTGCCTTTGCCGCAGAACTCCTCGGCGATTTTGAGCGAGGTGAAGGTTTTGCCGGTGCCGCAGGCCATGAGGAGCTTGCCGCGGTCTGCGTCGCGGAGGCCGGCGGTGACGGCGGTGCGGGCGTTGACCTGGTGGGTGCGGAGGCTCTTCTGGGGGCGGAGTTCGACCGGCTTTCCCGCGCGGAGCGAGGCCCAGTCGATGGCGCTCTCCTCGAGTGCGTAGCGGTCGATTTTGGTGACCGGTGTGGCCTGGTCGGCGCAGGCGCGGTCGGCGAGGTGGGACCAGTGGTGGTTGGTGGCGACGATGTAGCGCTCGGTGAAGACCTTGCGTCCCGAGGCGGTGAAGAAGGAGTCGATGTCCTCCTTCTTGAGCAGATAGTCGTCTGCGTAGAACTTGCACTGGATGGCGGCGACGATGGTGGTTCCATTGGGGCCGGGGCCCGTTGCCACAAGGTCGATGCCGTCGTCGGTGGCGGGCAGGCCGTTGTCGCGTGCCCAGGCAGCGTAGGTTTGCACCGCGGTGAAGCGGCCTTTGAAGAAGTCTTCCTTGCGGAAGTACCAGGTGGCGAGCTCCTCGAAGCGGGTGCCCTTGTCGCGCTCCGAGAGGTTGCCGGTGCGGAGCTGTTCGAGGAGCGCAGAGAGAGCAGACATGAAGACCCCAGCGTGGTGCAGTTGATGGGGCGGTTGTGTCGCAGCGCGTGCGGTTCGTCAACGACCGTCGCGGGGGTTGGGGCGGTGCGTCACATGATTCCCAGGGCGTCGCCCTGGGTTGTCAAATTCTGCCCCGTTGGGGCACGAATTCGTGAAGGACCGCGCCATGCCGCAATCACATTCCGACAGCCACCGAGGCTGAGCTGCCATGAGCACCGGGTTCCATGTGCCCCGTTGGGGCAGGAATGGGTCAAGGGTCCTCTCACCCCAACCCCGGCGACCCGTCCACAATCTTCATGTTTCGACGCTCACCCCGCGGCTGCAAGCGCGGTAACGCCCAGACCTGCGAGGGCGCGAAGCCACTTTCTGCACCGCACCCCGCAACAACGGCGCGCAGACGACGATAACTTCAGAGTCCAAGACTCCGAGGTCTCGTTTGCCACGCCGCCGTCCACATCTCCTGCCCGCCGTTGCGTCGTTGTATCCGATCGAGTCGCGCGTCACGTCCCTGCTGCGCGCGTGCGAGGTGCCGGGCTCCGCACGGGAGCAGCATCCGCGGCCGCGGCACACGCTCTTCATCGACCTCTTCGTCGATGCCCAGAGCCCGCTCTCGCCGGTCTGGGGGCCGCTCCGCCGGCTGCTGGCCGGCCGCCAGATTGCGGTGGAGGTGGAGTCGGGCGCGCTCTCCGAGGAGAAGCTCCGCTATCACATCGCCAAGTCGCTGCTGGCGACCGAGGCTGGTCGGCGCGGCGCGCTCGTTGTCATCTGTCGCAAGGCACCGTGGCGCCGCTTGCGCGAGTTCGAGGCGCAGGAGGTCGAGCCCGGCATCTGGCGCATCCCGACGGATTCACGGACCGTCGCCT
>CAIQPA010000032.1 GCA_903873545.1 uncultured delta proteobacterium | reverse complement strand
CGCTGATGGCGCGCTACCGCGGCACGATGCGCGAACTGGCGAAATGAAGGCGCCGATCTGGCTGCTCAAGCCGCCATCCTCGCCATGCACGCCGAGTGCATCGCGACGCACGGCGGCAGCGACGGCCTGCGCGCCGAGGGCCTGCTCGACTCCGCGCTGGCGCGCCCACTGCACCTGCACCACTACGAGAAGGCCAATCTCTGGCGGCTCGCCGCGGCCTACGCGGTGGGCATTGCCAAGAACCACCCGTTCGTCGACGGCAACAAGCGAACGGCATTCCTCGCCGCAGCCGTGTTCCTCGAGCGCAATGGGCTGATCCTCACTGCAGACCCCGGCGCGGCGGCGGTCTTCGTCATCGGCGTCGCCGCGAGCGAGATCGACGAAGCCGGCTTTGCCGGGTGGCTCGAGGACCACACCAAGCAACGCCGACGCCGCGTGCCGCGAGCGCGCAAGAAGCCGCCGCGGAAGCAGGGCGGACTGCGCGACGGTTCGGTCAGGAACGAGTCAGCAGCGGGTCGCGGGGCGGGGTTCGGATATTCGAAGGGTTGGTGCGGCGCCCCACGACGTGTCGCCTCGGCGCTGGGAAAACCCGCGTTCGCGGCGTCGGGCCAAGGCGGGGACGCAGACGCATGGGATACCGAGCGTCCGGAGGGAGAAGGACTCGCAGCTGCCGGCCCGGCGAAAGGGGCGAACAAGGAGGGCCCGCGACGGTCGGAGAGTTGCGGCACAGCGGATGTGGGCGTTCGCCGGGGCACTGGGAACGAAGTTTCTGTCACACGGGGGCGGGTTGGCGGTTCTTCCATATGCGCGTGAGGTTGCCGCGGTGGCGACGGCGCGCGTTTACGCAGGAACGCAGAGGTCGGTCGCATGGCGAACAGGATGGTGATGGTGGCTGGTTGGTTGCGCGTGGTCGCGGTGGTGGGTGCCGTGGTCGCAGGGGCGGTGGCGCAGGGGGCGGGGCCGGGGGCGCGACACGGACATCACATGACCTTCGATTCAGCACGGGGGCGCGTTGTGCTCTTCGGCGGAGTCGGCCACAGCGGCCCGCTCAACGACACATGGGAATGGGATGGCCAAAGCTGGCTCAGACGCAACCCAGCCACCTCTCCACCACCAAGCTCATACTCTACTTTCACCCACCATGGCGGCATGGGGAGGAGCGTGCTCTTTGGCTCCCTATCCAGTAGCAACTCGTCGACCGGCGAGACCTGGGAGTGGGACGGCAGCAACTGGCACCTCATCCCCACTACAAATGCGCCAATGCCCCGCCAAGGGGCGGCTGCCTGTTATGACAGCGCGCGCTCACGAGTTGTCTTCTTCGGAGGCTGGAACGGCAGCTCCTACTTTCAAGACACTTGGACTTACGTTAACAGCGCGTGGCAGCTGATCAGCACAGCGAATCCTCCTTCTGGCCGTGATGGCCACACACTCACATACGATCTCACATCAGGGACCTGCATACTTTTTGGGGGCAACACCAACGGTAACATACGCAAGTCAGATACTTGGTCGCTCTCAGGGAGCACGTGGACCAGCTTAACACCAAGCCAAGCCCCAAGCGCACGCAACGGACACTGTAGCGTCTACAGCCCCCAACTGTCTTCCATTTTAGTCTTTGGAGGCTTCACCGACCCCAACACTCCGACCGCCGATTGCTGGTCCTGGACAGGCAACACTTGGCAACAGCTTACAACACCTCCGGCAATTCCAGGAAGAGCGGGATCCGGGTGGACACAGACCAACACCGCAGGACAGCTTCTCTTATTTGGAGGAGCCAATCTCACGGGCAACATATTCTCTGACACATGGCGCTTCGATGGAGCAGGGTGGCGCCCAGCACTGACTTACACTCGATCCCCTTTGAATGGCCACCTATACAGCCTGACACCGCCCATGACATGGCCTCAGGCAGAAGCGCTTGCGATCCAGGAAGGCGGACACCTCGCAACCGTCCGCAGCGGAAGCGAGAACCAATGGCTATGGAACTCTGTGGCCGGAAACTCCGGAGCATGGATAGGCCTGAACGACGCTGCACAAGAAGGCAATTGGCAATGGGCCAGTGGTGAGCCCGTCACATACAACAACTGGTGCCCAGGCGAACCCAACAACGGTCTTGGCCAAGGATCCCAGAACTATGGATGGCTGCAAAATGCGCCTTGCTGGGATGACCAGTCCAACATTCCAGTGCCAGGAATCATCGAACTCCCCGGAGGCCCTTCCTCTCCGCTTTCTGCCACATCCCTGACCGCCACCACACCCCCACCAGCCCTCACCAACCACACCCTCTCCCCGCTCCCCTCGAGCGGCGGACTCCTCTTCGGCGGGACCACATCCACCGGACCCAACCTCCAGACCTACACGCTGACCGGAACAACCTGGACGACGCAGTTCCCGCCGTTCACCCCCGGCACGCGCACCGAGCACACCCTTCTGCTCGACCCCGTCCGCCAAAACAACCTGCTCTTCGGTGGCAAGAACCCGCTCGG
>CAIQPA010000031.1 GCA_903873545.1 uncultured delta proteobacterium | reverse complement strand
TCGCGGCGCTTCGGGGAGGTTCGCGTTGCTGGTAGCGATGCCGCCGAGGGTCTCCGCAGCGACGGCTGCATAGGCGAGGGTCATCTGACCTCCGTTCGAGCCGCCAGCCATGAAGCGGCGCTCCGCAGGCAGGTCGTAGTCTACGGCGAGTGTCTCGACGACGGTCTGCAGGAACCCCGCATCGTCGTCGGTTGACGCCTGCAGGTTGTCTGATCGACAGTCGGTCCAGCCCAACCGGCCATCGCGCGCGGTGGAACCCTCAGGGTAGGCGATGACGATGCCCTCCCGGTCTGCGACGGTTCTGAACTCGGCCAGTGGATGGCCGCCAAGTTCGCTGACGCCGAGGCCCTCACCTCCTCCGCCGTGCAGCACGACGACGAGTGCGCGAGGGCTCCGTGGTGCGCTCGCGGGAACGTAGAGTCGAACGGTTCGATCCCGCCCGAAGAAGACCGTGAAGTCGCTGATTCCAATGGGATGGGGCGGCTCTACCCCGGTCGTGTCACCGGACCCGTCGCCCGAGCCGTCCGACGTTGCAGTATCTCCGGCGTCCGCATCGGCGTCGGCGGTGTCACCCGAACCAGCATCGGTCTCGACCGTGTCTCCTGAGCCTAAACCGGCGTCGGCCTCGACCGTGTCTCCCGAGCCCGCGTCGGTCTCGGTTGAATCTCCAGCGCCGGTATCCTCCACCCGCGACGAGGTTCCGCTCTCTGTGCCGCAACCTGCGAGCAGCAAGAGACCGGAGGCGCAGCCAGCCAGCATGACACGAATCAGTTTCATCTTCATTCCTCTTCTCCCGCTCTGGGCAGCCATCCCAACAGGCGCCGCAACGCAGACACGCAATCACGAGGCTTGGTTTACCGCCGGCCCCACAATCGCGCTACGAAGACCGATCGCGGAGATGTAATCTGTGACGAAACGGTGACGAAACGCTGACGCGTCACTACGGTGACACCAACTCTCATGGAGTGAATGCCTTGCGTCGCCTCTTGCCCCTGCTCGCCCTCTCTCTGCTCGCCGCCTGCAGCAACGCCTCCGAGCCCGCAGCCAACGCCGACGCCTCCGGCGCAGACGGCTCCGGCAGCGGCGAGGGCATCGAGACCCGCACCTACCCGCTCGACGACACCCTCCGCATCAACGAACTCGCGATGCGCTGCACCCACAACAGCTACCACATCCAGCGCGACATCCTCCTCGACCCCTCTCACGACTACACCCACCAGCCCCTCGATGTGCAGCTTGGCGAGCTCGGCGTCCGCGCCTTCGAAATCGACATCCATGCCGGCACCGGCTTCCCCGTCTTCCACATCCCCATCGTCGACAACCTCACCACCTGCAGCGACCTCGGCAGCTGCCTCGGCACCATCGCAGGCTGGTCGGCCCGCAATCCCGACCACACCCTGGTGGTGGTCTGGATCGAGGTGAAGGACGAGCTCGATGGCCGACGCATCACCAACTACGAGCTGCTTGACGAGACCATCCGCAACGCGCTCGGGCCCATCCTCTACACCCCCGACGACCTGCAGGGCGACTTCGCCTCGCCCCGCGCCCGCATCGACGAGGCCGGCTGGCCCACGCTCGGCGAGACCCGCGGCCGGGTCGCGCTCGTGCTCCTCGACGTGGATGACCCGCACAGCGCCGGCTACACCAGCGGCCACACCACCACCGCGGGCAGGGCGATGTTCGCCCGCGCAGACAACGAATGGTACGGCGCGCCCTGGGCCGTCTTCGCCAAGGTCAACAACCCCTCCGACGCGGCCTCCATCGCTGCGGCCCATGCGGCCAACCTGATGATTGCGAGCAACGTGGGCGGCGCGGGGAGCGACGACGCCTCGAACGCAGCCAGCCTCGCGGATGCTCTCACCAACGGCAGCCACATGCTCTGCGACGACTTCCCCGCGCCTGTCGCCAACCGAGCCTACTTCCTCGACCTGCCCGGCGGCACGCCGTCGCGCTGCAACCAGGTAACAGGCTCCGCGCTCTGCCGCCCCGACGCCATCGAAACGCGGCCGGTGGTGGTGCAACTCGACGGGAGCGGGAGCGGGCGTTAGGCTAGCCGCGCGGTCGGGCAGCAGCTCCGCATCCCCCGTCAGCCATCGGATCCACCATGACCAAGCCGCTCCTCCTCGCCGCTCTCCTCTCGCCCGCGGCCTGCGCGCACGGCGGCCATCATGCCCATCACGGCGGCCACCACCACCGCTTCACCGACCCGGCCGCCATGGCTGCACGCTGGGACGACCCTACGCGCGACGCCTGGCAGAGGCCCGAGACGCTGGTCGCTGCACTCGAGATTGCGCCCGGCATGACCGTCACCGACCTCGGTACCGGAACAGGCTACCTGCTCCCCCATCTGGTCAGGGCGGTGGGTCCCGACGGGGTCGTCCTCGCGCAAGACATCGAGCCGTCGATGCTCGATTGGGTCCGTCAGCGTGCTGCCAAGGAGGGTTGGACCACCGTCCGAACCGTGCAGGGAACCGGCGATGCGCCTGGGCTTGAGCCGGCCTCCGTGGACCGGGTCGTGATGGTCAATGTCTGGCACCACATCGAGGGGCGCGAACGGTTCGCATCTGCGCTGGCTGCGGCGCTTCGGCAGGGCGGTCGCATTGTGGTGGCTGAGGCGCGGCCGGGTGCGGGAGGCGAGGGGCCGCCCGAGTCGATGCGGCTTGCGCCGGAAGAGGTCATCCGCGCCTTTGAGGAGGCCGGTCTCGACGCCAGACTTCTCGTCTGGGAGAACGACCGTCAGTATGCGGTCGAGGCTCGGTTGCGCTAGGCGATGGGCTGGCCGCCAAACGAGGCAAGCACAGGGCCGGCCACTGTCGTGTAGCGCCCGAAGCCTACGGGGTCGGTCACCCGTGCCGTGACCTGCCAGAAGCCGGGAGCCGCCGCAGGCGCCTCGGCGAGCGCGGCGTAGTCGATGTAGCCTGTATCTCCGCCGCCGTAGTAGGTGGCGGGGTTGGGCTTAGCGAGCGCCGCATCTGCCGCGAGCCGGGCGACCAGGTCGGGGTTTGCGACGAAGGGAGCGCCGAACGAGACGCCCGCTGCGCCTGCTGTGACCGCTTCGATGTTGCCATCCGTGCCGGCACGCTCCCCGACTCGGCGCTGGTCTCTCGCCTGCTCGGCACCTCGACCTACCGGGTGGTTGCCAGCCCCGCATACCTCGAAGCCCACGGCACGCCGGCGCGCCCCGCCGAACTGAGCAGCCACGTCTGCCTCCGCTTCGGCAAACAGGGGATGGCCGTGCGCACCTCGTGGCCCTTCGGACGGGGCCGCAGGGCCTTTGAGGTTTCGGTGAACGGCCGGCTGGTGAGCGACGACTTTGTGGTGCTCCGAACGGCCGCGGAGCATGGGCTGGGCATCGCCTGTCTGCCTGCGGCCATCCCGCACGAGGCGCTCGCAGAGGGCCGGCTTGTGAGCCTCTTCGACAGCCTCGCACCACCGCCCACGCCGCTCCATCTGCTCTGCGTAGGTGGCAAGCACCTGCCGCCCCGCGTGCGTGCATTTATCGACTTTGTGCAGCCGCGCATGACTGCCGCGCTGCGGGAGCTCCAGGCAGGGTAGGGCGGGAGAGCGAAGGCTCGTTCTACCGCTTCTTGCTTCACCACGGCCGCGACGACCACGTTGCGGCTGCCGGTCTTTGAAGGCAGGAGGCCGTTGATTGCAGCGACATTGCTTGCTCGCCCGTGACGGCTGTGTCACAGATGGTGGCCTCTCGGAGGTCATTCATGCGGATGCTGCAACTTGTCTGGGTTGTGTTCGTGATTCTCTGTGCGCAGGGCTGCGTTGCTGCGGGTGGCGGCGCGACCGCCGATGTTGCGCGCGGTGGTGCTGATACCGGCCGGCCGAGTCTGGGCGGTGAAGATACCGGCGAGGTGGATGCTGACGTGGAGCCCGGTCCTCTCGACACCGAGTCGGCCGATGCCGCGGTGGACGCTGAACCGGCCGATACGGAGAACGACGCAACGGCCGACATCGAGCCGGCCGATACGGAGCCTGCCACGGACACTGCTGAGCCGCCGGTTGACGACAACTGCGAGCAGCTCACGGCCGTAGCGGAGCGCACCTATGCGCCGGTCGATATCATCTGGGCCATCGACACCTCGGGGAGCATGGGCGAGGAGGCCGCGATTCTGCAATCGCAGATGAACGCGTTTGCGGCCTACTTCGAGACCGTCTCGCTCGACTACCGGGTCATTGTGATCGCCGATGTGGAGGGCGGCACGGGCATCGATGTCTGCGTGCCGCCACCGCTTTCGGGTTCGCCGAGCTGCCCTGAGTCGGACGGTCCGCGGTACCGCCGCATCCGGCACTGGGTCGGTTCCACCGACGCTCTGGAGGTCATCGACGCGGAGTGGAACAACTTTGCAGACTTCCTGCGGCCAGATGCGGAGACCCATTTCATCGTGGTCTCGGACGACGAGTCGCAGAGGGATGCGGCCTGGTTCCGGGTCCAGATGGCACCGCGGCTGCCCGACGGCTTCACCTTCCACAGCATCGTCTCGCTGACGGAGACCGAAGAGTGCTTCCTCTTCATCTGCGACACGATTGGTTGCAATGGCCCCAACGGTAGCGCAGAGGCGCGGGGCTCGACCTACATCCGCCTGTCGGAGCTTTCGGGCGGCGTTGCTGCCAGCATCTGCGATGCGGAGTGGACGCCCATCTTCGCGCAGATTGCCGAGGGCGTGGTGCGTGGCGCAGGGCTGGCCTGCTCCTACGCCATCCCCGCTGCTCCATTCGGCGAGATTGTTTACGAGTCGGTCCGCGTGGAGTTCCTGAGCGCAGATGGCACCACGCGCGTAGCCGGCGCGCAGGTGGCCGGCGTCTCAGCCTGCTCGTCTGGCGACCAGTGGTACTACGACAACAACGCAGCGCCGACCACGATCGAGCTCTGTCCGAACGCCTGCGGCGACCGGGCCGGCTCCATCGAAATCTTCTTCGACTGCATCAAGGTCTGATGCCGAAGCGCAGCGCAGGGGACGGCGCGCCGCCTCGGACGAAGGGGCTGCTGACCGCCTACCCACGCCGCTTGTCTTCGCGCCTTTCCTGCTCCATGCTGCGGCCCCGGCTTCGTGCGTGACGAACGCGCTTCGCCATACTCCGAAACGCCTGCTCACCGAGGCCCTTTGAACCATCGCACCCTCCGCGCCTCCCTCCTCTTCCTCGCCTCGCTCCTGGTCGCCTGTGGCGCCGACAAGAAGCAGACCGAGCCGGCCGCAGATGTCGCTGCAGACGGCTCCGGCAGCGGCTCGGGTGACACCAGCGCCGAGGGCTCGGCAGACGCCTCCGCCGACACCACGCCGGAGCCCGAGCCGACCTACGCCGAGAGCTTTCGCATCGTCCGTATCGACGCCTCTGCCTCGGTGCCCACGCAGCTCGCGGTCCACGCCTGCGCCGGACTCTACAACCGGCGCGAAGGCGGCTCCATCTTCGTCCAGACC
This sequence comes from uncultured delta proteobacterium, assembly GCA_903873545.1. Lineage (GTDB taxonomy): Bacteria > Myxococcota_A > Bradymonadia > REDH01 > REDH01 > CAIWGR01. The sequence continues at coordinate 1,529 of CAIQPA010000031.1, read as the reverse complement.
GACCCCGATGTGCAGCAGGCCAACATCGACGGCGCCGCGCTCCAGGATGAGACCTGGCTGCCCGCGCTCGGCCTCACCGCCTCAGAGACGGTCAACACCACCGACTTCCTGACCAGCTGCCTCGCCGACTTCGGCGGCTGCGTCCGCTACTCCTACGCGAGCCAGCACGAAATCCTGCCCGCCATCCTCACGGTCGCGGCCGCGGAGGGTGTGCCGCCGCTCGCCGACGAGTCGCCGCTCACCTGCGCCTCACCTGTCGTCGATGCCACCACCGTCTTTGCCGACAAGACCACCCAGCTCCTCTCCACCCGCTACGTCTACGAGAACTACCTGCAGAAGACGACGGGCCTCGCGATGCTCAATCCGGGCTACGATCGCAACGCCGCGGACAAGGCAAACCCGCCGCTCATCGACGACATGCCCACGGCGCTGGTCGATTTCGTCTTCGCGCGGAAGCTCTTCGTCATCTTCCTCGTCAACGGCTGTATCGACCGGAACCCCGAAGAGAACCTTCTCAGCGCCATCGTCAACGAGAGCGGCTGGCCAACACCGCTCGGCGTCTTCGGCTACAACGACTCCTGGCTCGCCGGCGGCTACGTCTACGAGGCCCAGACCCGCTGCCTGCCCTCGGCCAACATGGGCGCCATCCCCACGCGGACCAGCACCCTCTCCTTCTTCGATACACGGCGGCCTCCCATCACCGACGCGTCGGAGCTGCCGCAGACGGCGCCCGAGGCCATCACCTACGACCCTGCGAAGCGTTACGTGGCCTTCGTCATCGGCGACGGCGACAACGTGCGCTACATCATGTCGACGCGGCGCGACTGGCTGCAGCAGCGGCTCGACCGGTGCCGTGGCGCGGAGCCCAAGTGCCCGCCGCTCACCTGGACCATCTCGCCCCACCTGCCCGACATCGCGCCCGATGTGCTCCACTGGTACTACGAATCGGCTGCGTCGACCGGCTCCGACTACTTCATGCTCCCGCCGAGCGGCTACCAGTACGCCTACCCTGGCGCGATGCCGGCGGCGGAGCAGGAGAAGTTCGCCGTTGCGACGGAGCGGGTGGCAGCGGTGCTCGGCACCCACAGCACCATCCACTGGGAGTGGTTCCAGGACTGGGCACGGTCGGTGAACAACTTCTTGCCGCGGTATGCCCACGCGGGCAGCCAGATTCACGGCATCTTCCCCGTCAACGTCCCCTACCTGCTCGAGGCCTTCCCCGCCTGGCCGGCCGAGAAGAAGTACCAGATTCTGACTGGTGCGGACGGTGGCAAGGCGGTGCTCTTCCGGTCGCAGTCGTGGCGGGGCGTGGACAACAGCGACGACTTCCATCCGAGCCCGCAGCGCATGTCCGACCGCCTCGCGGCGCTGCCGGCCGGCACCGTGACCTGGGTCTACATGACGAGCGATGGTGGCCTCTCGCTGGAGAACTCCTATGCAGCGCTCATCGACCTGCTGCCGCCGACGGTGCAGCTCGTCTCGACCGACGCAGCGGCCAGCCTCGCGCTTCAGGCGAGCGGGAACTGAGG
>CAIQPA010000030.1 GCA_903873545.1 uncultured delta proteobacterium | reverse complement strand
GATCTCGCGGAAGGTGTCGAGGAACATGCCGTCGGCCAGCTTGTGGATGTTGGCCTTGTGCACCGCCGTCACCCGCTTGCGGCCCATCTGACGGGCATACTCAAACGAGTAGCGCACCACATCGGCCGTTCCCTGTCGCGTGATGAACTTGAGGCAGGAGCCCACATCGGCCGTCTGCATGTACTCGAGGCCGCCGTAGGTGTCCTCGATGTTCTCGCGGACCACCACCAGATCGATCTCTTCAAAGCGGGTCTTCACGCCGGGCAGGGTCCGCACCATCCGCACATTGGCGAACAGGCCCAGCGTCTTGCGGATGAGCACATTGATGCTCCGGTGACCGCCGCCAACGGGCGTCGTGGTGGGACCCTTGAGGGCCACCTTCTTCTCGGTCAGCAGCGCGAGCGTCTCGTCGGTGATGGCGTCGCCATACTTGTCGATCGAGGCCAGGCCGGCGTCGGCGTGGAACCATTCGATGGCCACGCCAGAGGCGTCGAGGATGCGGCGCACAGCCTCGGCGATCTCGGGGCCGATGCCGTCGCCGGGCAGAAGAACAATCTGATGCTTCATGAAAGAACCGTACAAAGAGAGGGGTCAAAAACGAAAATAGCCCGCGCCGTGAGGGCGGGCCAATTTCTTCCGTTGCAGGGCATCGCGTCGAAGATAGGGTCCCCGACCTCCTTCGCTCGGCCCGCCGGAACTAGATGCGCTTCGAGTAGTGCTCGATGACCAACTGGATGTCGATCGGCATGGGGACCGAGCCCTTGTCGGGGAGCGACATGACGCGTGCAAGGACGCGGCTCTTGTCGCACTCGAGCCACTCGGGCGACGAAAGCGAGGGGGACTGCAGCGCGGCGTGAACCGCCTTGAGCTGAAGGCTGGCATCCTTGGGGCGAACAACGTCGCCAACCTGAATGCGGTAGGAGGGGATGCTCACCCGCTTGCCGTTGACCGTGATGTGGCCGTGGGCAACAAGCTGACGGGCAGCCGGGATGGTCGCGGCGAAACCGGCGCGGAAGACCACATTGTCGAGGCGACGCTCAAGGAGCTCGAGAAGCTTGTCGCCTGCACCGAGCTTCGACTTACGAGCCTCGAGGATCAGACGGCGGAACTGACGCTCGCCAAGACCATAGTTGTAACGGAGCTTCTGCTTCTCGGCCAACTGACGACCGTAGTCCGAGATCTTCCGGCGACGCGTCGGTCCATGCTGGCCGGGAGCGGTCGGGCGGCGATCCATCGACTTGCGGGAAAGACCCGGAAGATCGACGCCGAACGAACGCAGTTTTTTGACGCGAGGACCGATGTATCGAGACATGCCTGAGCTCCGTAATGCTCCAAAAATCAAACAACCAAGCCACGCTTGGCACTGCTTTTGTCCGCTCGATACAACCGGCGAATAGTCGCCGTCCGCATCCGAGGGGCGCCCTCTCTAGCAAAGTTCCGCTGCGGGTGAAAGTAACTTTTCGAGACCCGCTACCGGCATAGCCCACGAATCCGACCCGCCGCGCTCTCTGCCCAGGCCCCTGGGCCCTGGCGCGTCTCCGAATCACGCCACGCCAGCGCGCTCGCAACCTTCCCGCATCCGCGGCGATCGCCCACCGACAGCTGCGCCTCCACCCCGGCGAGGCGTGCCTCGCCGTAGGCCCGCTCGTCGTTCACCAGCGCCGTCACCGCCGCCGTCAGTCCTCCGCGGCAGGCCTCAGGCGCCACCGAGAGCGCAACCGCCGGCAGCGCCGCAAACATCGGCGACGCCGTCATCCGATCCTTCGACGCGGCAACCCAGGCCGTCGTCGCCTCGCAGGTCACTTCGCCGGCACGCCCCTTCAACTCCGCGCGGAGCGTCTGGCCAAAGGCCTCCGAAACACCCAAATGCGAGCCGGCCGCAACCGCACCCGCCAACTCCTCCAGCGTCCAGAGCGGCTTGCAGGCCGCCACATAGGACTCCCAGATCGAGCCATCCTTGGCGTCGCCATGCGAGGCCACGGCCCGCACCCGCGAGAACAGGCTCGACACCTTGTCCAGGGTGCAGGCACCCGGGCTTGCCGTCGTCGCAATCACCCGACGCATGGGCTCCGGCACGGTCGTGTCTGTCATGTCGAGCAGCAGCGAGGTCGTCATCGCACCACGGTTCGGGTACTCGCCCGTCGTGACGCCCGTGACCACCGCCTTCGCAGAGGCCTCGTCCAGCTGACCGCTCCGCATCAGGCCCACAAGATCGCTCGCCGTCCGCCCCTGCGTCACCCGCACCTGGCTGAACAGCTGAAGCGGCGAAGCCCCCTCCCACGCGCCGCAGTCCGGCCGCTCCCGCTTGAAGCAGCGGATGATCTCGCCCGAGCTCCACTTCCCCGTCTTCACCAGGATGCTCCGCTCCGCGGCGCTCTTCGGCGCCGTCGAACCCGCGATCTGCTCCGCATAGGAGACCAGCGCCGGATCGGTCGCCTCCATCTTCTCCACCACCGCCGGCGCCGCTGCCACCAGCCCCGTCAGCCCGGAGCTCAGCCCCAAACTGACCAGCTGCGACGCAAACCCCTCTGGCGCGGCCGTCAGCTGCGCGCCCAACGCTGTCTGCCCCGGCGTGCCAACCGCCGCCGCAAACGAGTTCCCGTGCACAGCAAAGTCGAACGAGCTGAACATCGCCTGCGCCACTGCTGCAGCACGCTCTTTGTCTCCGGCCACCGCGCCGAGAACGCCGGCAACCCAGGCGCCATCCTCACGGACCTTCGCACCCAGCACCAGCTTCACCGCCGCGCCCAGCTGCTCAGGCGCAAGGCTTGTCGCATGGTCAGTCGCTCCACGGCAGCCCGCCGCAGCCTCGAGGGCAGGGCGGTCGGCAAAACAGGCAATCCGTGACGAAGCCTCCTCCGTCGACTGGCCCGCCAGCACCGGCCCGCAGCCGCCGTCTCCCGACTCCTGCGTTGAGCCGCAGCCGAGCACCGGCAGCAGGAGAGTAAGGGTCAGGGTCGAGCGGACAAAGGCTGCGTGGGACATGGATGAGGCTACTGCGGCATGAGGTTTACGCCATCAACCTGCCAGCCCAGCAACGAGTGCGAGATGGCCGTCGTCGACAGCGGTTCAATCGAGATCTTCAATGACTGTTGAAGACGAATCTCCAGAATCTGGCAAATCAGAACGCGGACAATCTCCGGGTGCGTTACGATCACGCAGCGGTCCCACCGCGGACGGTTCAGTAGCCCCGACAGAAAGTGCTCCAGCCGCTCGGAAACCTCCTGCAGCGATTCGCCGCCCGGTGCACGCTCCCGCGAATACTCGTTCCAGTAGGCCTCGCCCCGCGCGGGATCCTGCTCGCGCACATCCTGCCAGGTCCGGCCCTCCCACTCACCGAACCGCTGCGGCGAAAGCGTCTCCAGCGACTCCCAGATTGCGTTCGGAATCAAGCGAGCGGCCGTCTGCTGCGCCCGACGCGTCGGAGAGGCCAACAGCAGCGCCGACTCCGCCTCCGGCGTCACCAGCCGCACCTTCTCATACAGCGTCCTCGGCGAAGGCCGGATCGCAACCTGCTGGGTCCCCGCGATCAGATACTCATCGTGAAGGTGATCGTGCGCAACCAACCAGACGCGACGGGTCATGAGCGAGGCAAAGGCATCCTGCATGGTCAATTCTCCCCAAGATGTTCCAACAGACCTTCGTAAGCGACGGTCAGCTCCTGCGCGACACGGGTCGCCAGACGCTCTCCACCCGGATGGGCGGCAAACTTATCGGGATGGTACTGCCGCATCAGCGACCGGTACTGCCGCCGGAGCTCTGCGCTATCTACCCCCGGACGCAGCTCCAGGCGGGCATACCAGAGGCTCACCGTCCCCGCGTACCCTGCATGCAACGGATGGCGACCCGACGCAATGCGCCGCTCCTCCTCCCGAATCATCTCCTCCATCTGCCGCATCACTGCCGACAGCCCCCCCGCCTCGCGCAGGCGCTCCGCCCGGTCGCGGAGACCTCCGGCGCGTTGCTTCGCCGTCGCAAAGAGCTGAGAGAGAGAAGGTCGGTTCAAAGATGACCTCAGGGTTTCACGCCTTCTTGCCAAGAAAGTTCGCGTTCGCCAACCAACTTGTAGGAATCCCCGCATCTGTCGCAGGTTAGCTCGGTTCCCACCGACACGCCCGCGCCACAAAGTCGCTCGCCGCACCGGCACCGCCAGCCCGAGAGCCGCGCGGGATTCCCCGTCACCTGCGCAAAGGCCGGCACATTCCGTGTCACCACGGCGCCCGCGCCCACGAAGGAAAAGGCGCCCACCTCCACGCCGCAGACCACCGTCGCATTGGCACCGATCGTGCTCCCGCGACGCAGCACCGTCTTGGCATAGGCATCCTTCCGAGAAACGTGGGCGCGCGGGTTCACCACATTGGTCAGCACCGCCGACGGGCCCACAAAGACCTCATCCTCCAGCTCCACCCCCTCATAGAGCGAGACATTGTTCTGGATCTTGCAGCCCCGGCCCACCTTGACCCCCTTTGCCACAAAACAGTTCTGACCCAGGCTGCTCTCCTCGCCCACCTCCGAGCCCGACGAGATGTGGCTGTAGTGCCAGATGCGGGCGCCCCGTCCGATGCGCGCACCCGCATCCACCGTTGCACTCTCATGCGCAAACCAGCCCCGCGGCGCCGCCAGCGGCTCGGCTGTCAGCTCTACCGTCCGTCCATCATCGTCCATGCTCGACTGCGCTGCCTCGATCACGCGGAGCACGTTCAGCCCCTCCCGCGCGTCGGTCACCGGCTGCTCACGCGTTTCAATCGCACGCACAAAGGCCATCGCCTCCGCCTTCAGCGGCTCGAAGGGGATGAAGGGCATCGGGATCGCCTCCGACGGCGTCGTCACCGGACGCCCCTCCTCAAAGGTCACATGCTTCTCGTGGAACGAGAGCTTGTGCTCCGCCAACTCGTCAAAGACCAGCATCCCGGTCTCGCCGATGATCACCAGCCGCTGCTCTCGGATGGGGTGAACCCACGAGGCAAACACATGGGCCTCGAGCCCCGAAGGGAAGGTCAGTCGCGTCGTCACGATGTCGTGAATCTTGGGCTGCACGAAGGCCGACCCGCCCGCCGACACCCGGTTCGGCATCTCGCCGGCCACTGCCAACAGCGTCGATACATCGTGGGGCGTGAAGCTCCAGAGCACATTCTCCACATTTCGGATCCGCCCCCAACCCAGCCGGTGCGACGCCACATACTTGAGCCGCCCCACCTTGCCCGTCTGCACCAGCCGGATGAGCTCCACCACCGCGGGATGGTAGCGCAACACATGGCCCACCATCAGGATGCGGCCGCCCGCATCGGCCAACGCCATGTTCTCCAGCGTCTCCTCCACGCTCAGCGCTAGCGGCTTCTCGCAGAAGACATCGCGCCCCGCCTGCAGAACCTGCCGCGTCAACGGCCCGTGCGTGATGGCCGGCGTCGCAATCGCAACG
>CAIQPA010000029.1 GCA_903873545.1 uncultured delta proteobacterium | reverse complement strand
CTGGTTCTTCTGGAACCTCTGGCGGGCCACGCAGACGCTCCAGCGCGAGGCTCGGATCGGTGGCCAGGCAGTGCTGCTAACCATGGGCTTCGGCGCCCTGGGTGGTGAGTACCTCTACGGTGATGCGCCGCTCTACTGCTTCCTGATCGCCCTCTGGATGCTCACCATCCCTGCAGAGGTCGGTACCGTGGCAGCCGCGTCGGTGCCGGTCCCGAGCGGGCGCCGACGGATGACCGGTCAGCCGCGCAGGTCGGAGAGCGCGAACAGCGCGCGGAGCGGGATGCCGGCGTCAGCGAGCGCCTCAGCGCCGCCTTCGCCACGGTCGACGACGCAGAGCGCCCCGAGCACTTGAAACCCTTCGGCCTGCGCCGCCCGTACGGCATCGAGGGTAGAGCCACCGGTTGTTACGGTGTCATCGAGTACCACAACGGCCGCGCCGTCGGGCAGGTCGCCGGCGCGCTCGATGCGCTTGCCGGTTCCATGGTCTTTCGGTGCCTTGCGTACGAGGAAGCCGGCAAGCGGACGCCCCTCCGCGAAGGCAGCCATGCTCGTCGCAGTCGTGAGCGGGTCGGCGCCGAGCGTGAGTCCTCCAACGGCTGCCGGTGACCATCCCGCGGCGTCGAGTTCGCGTAGCAGGAGCCGGCCGATGATGGTCGCGCCCTCGGCGGTGAGCGACGTCTTGCGGAGGTCGATGTAGAAGTCGCTCCGCTTGCCGCTCGCCAGCAGGAAGTCTCCCGTCCGGAACGAGTGCTCGCGAATGAGTTCGAGGAGCCTGGAGCGGTCAGACATCCTACTGCTCGTCAGAACGGACCCGCGCTGGGGTGCGCGAGAGCAGTGCGAGCTGCTCGGTGGAGGCGCTCGCTGCCACGGTGGCCGGCTTCTTCGGCGCCACGCGGCTCACCCGCTCGGTGACGGGGAGGCTCTCGCTGCGGTCGGGAGCTGTACCACGCGATGGTCGCGCCGGAGGCAGTTGCGCAGGGTCGCTGTTGGCTTCGAACCGACCGCGGAGGGTCGCGCCCGCCTCAATCGAGAGCGAAGTCGCCGTCAGGTCGCCTTCCAGCTCTGCCGAGCGCTCGAGCAGCGCCTTGTCATCCACCTGGACGTTGCCGGTGATCTTCCCGCCGATGCGAATTGCCGTCGCTGCGACATCGCCCAACAGCTGGGCGGTTGCCTCCAGCAGCAGAGAGCCGTCGAGTTGAATGTTGCCTTCGATGGCGCCGGCCACCGTTAGGTCGCCAGAGCCCACGACGCTGCCCGTGATGCGGGTGGATGCGCCGATTCTATGGGTCGCGTTGCTCATCAATGCACCTGTACTGTTCGCTTGGTCTTAGACGTCCATCTCGATGTGACCCTTGAAGGTCGCACCCTCGGCGATCTGAATGCGGGGCGCGCGGAGGTCGCCGATGACGCGGGCGTTGGTGGCGACATCAATGCGGTCGGTGGCGACGAGGTTGCCGGTCACGCTGCCGTAGACCTTGATCTCGCTCGCTTCGACATCGGCCTCGACCACGCTGCCCTTCTCGATGATGACAACATCGGTGAGCGAGATCTTGCCTTTGACGGCGCCGTAGATGGTGAGGGGCTCGTTGCCGCCGATCTCGCCGTCGACCGTGAGACCGGCTCCGATGACGGTTCCGGAGGGTTGGGGCGATGCGGTACGGGCTTGCGTCGTGATTGCCATGGGGTGTCCTTGAAGGCCTAGGAGGCCGAGCGGTTGGAAGGTGTGATGGTGAGTGTGGCGCTCAGCGTGGCGCCGGGCTGCATGTCGAAATTGTCTGCTGTCAGCTCGCCGCTGAGCGAGCCGGGCGCCTCGAGACGGGCGATGTCGCCCACCAGCGCGCTGCCGGAGTAGTCGCCGCGTACGATGAACTGGTCGGTCTTGATGTCGCCCGCGAGCGAGGCGTCTGCCTCGAGCGTCACCGTTCCGTCGACCTCAACGCCGCCTTCGATGCCACCGAGGATGGTTAGGCCACCCGTGCCGGAGATGCTGCCGACGATGGTGGTGGACCGACCGATGGTGTTGGCGACCGTGGGTTGTGAGTTCGTGGAGCGCTGCATGGTTGCCGACCGTCGTCTGGGGGGTGAGACAACGGCCCTGCGTACCCCTGCCCCCGCGGAGTGTCAATCAGCGTCGAGCCCTGAGAGCCAGGCCGGTGAAGTTGGTGGTGCTCGCTGTCGCAGGAGACGGCTCCAGCCTCCGGCGGAGAGCAGGTCGAGCTCTGCGTTGATGGCTGCGATGCGTGCAACCTTCTCCCAGACCTGGTCGGAGGTCAGTGTTTTGGCCATCAGCTCCCCCTGCAGCGAGCGCCGTTCTACGAAGAGGCCGACGGCCCGCCGCGCCTGCTCCCGAAGGCCGTCGCGACGCTTGGCTGCAGCGGCTGCTGCCTCGGCCTGCTGCCTGACTTCATCTTCGACGCGTCCGTCGAGATCCCAGTCCAGTTTGAGTGTTAGATAGTGCACCTCTGTGCTGCTCTGGTCCTCGCTCCAGCGCAGATCGACGCCCTCCGGAGCCAGTGCCTCGTCGAAGGCGTCGGTGCGGCTCCGCGCTGAGTCGGCATCGCCGTCGGCGCGGAAGGAGTAGGTGAGCGAGACGTCGGAAGGGCTCCAGCGCGGGCCGGCTGCTTGCGCGCCCGCCTCGCTGCTCAGGGTTCCTTGTTCGACCAGTTCCACCAGCGCAGCGACCGAGGGCTCCCAACCGAGCGGGTTCGGCTCGGGCGACGCAGCTTGACAGATCGCCGATAGAAGCAGGCTCGCGAGTGCTGCGGCCAGCGCAGAGGCGGCGCTGTGGTGCAGGCGGCTCACGGCTGCGCTCCGGGGTAGATGCCCTGCATCGTCCAGGAGAGTCCCGAACCGGCCGGATCGGCGCTGCCGTTTGGATCGAGCGTCCACACCTCCGCGTGAG
>CAIQPA010000028.1 GCA_903873545.1 uncultured delta proteobacterium | reverse complement strand
TCCACCAGGGCAGCGCACGCTCTGCCTCAGGGATGCAGAGGTGGGCGCAGCGGCCACCCTCGCGGATGCCCGACTTCACGAGCCGCACGCCATCGAGGCCACCGAGCCCCTCCGTATGGGCATACCCGATGTTGGTGATGAGGCCGACGTCGGGAGAGACCCAGCCTGCGAGCGCCGCGATATCACCGGGCTGGCTTGCGCCCATCTCGATGACTGCGAACCGATCTGCAGCGGCGAGGCGGGCAATCGTGAGCGGCACACCGAGGTGGTTGTTGAGGTTGCCCCGCGTCGCGAGCGGGGGCCTGCCCGACAGCACGCCCACGATGAGGGCGAGCAGCTCCTTGCTCGTCGTCTTGCCATTGCTGCCCGTCACCGCGAGCAGGCGGAGCCCACCCTGCCGCGCCCGTGCCTCTGCAACCACCGCCGCGGCCAGGCGACCCATGGCAGCCGTGGTGTCCTCCACCTGCACGAGGTCGAAGGCACCCTGCGGGAGCTCGACCGCCCGGTCGGTGATGAGCAGGCCGGCCTGCTGCGCGACAACCTGGCCAAGGAAGTCATGGGCATCGAAGCGATCTCCGCGGAGCGCAACGAAGATGCCGTCTCGCTCTACCTTGCGGCTGTCGGTCGTTAGGGCGCCGTAGGGGCCGCCATGGCCGCGCCGCAGCAGCCGCCCTTGCAGCACCAACGCCCACCGCTCGGGCGACCAGCCAGCCAGCAGCGGGACCTCGTCGAAAGAGAGCCCCTGCCTGTGGGCAGCGAGAGCGCGTCGCGCCTCCTCGCCATCGTCGAGGTGATACTTCTGACCGGCGATCTCCTGGTAGGCCTCATGTCCCTTTCCCGCGATGAGCAGGCCGCTTCCGCTGCCCTCCGCGAGCGACAACCCTACGGCAATGGCCCGTCCGCGGTCGAGTTCCACCGTCACCCGCGCATCGGGGAGCGCGAGCCCCTCACACATCTCGGCAGCGATGGCCGCAGCCGACTCGCTCCTCGGGTTATCGCTCGTCACGACCACGGCGGGCAGGTGGCGAAGCGCGGCCGCGAGCATGGGGGCACGCTTCTGACGGTCCCGGTCTCCACCGCAGCCCAACACGACGACAGAGCCGGCCGTGGACGAGGCCGCCAGCAGCGATGCTGCGCGTTCCACCGCGTCCGGGGTGTGGGCATAGTCGCGATAGATGGCCGGCTCGGCGGCGCGCGGACGAGCCACCAGCTCGAACCGGCCCGGCACGCCGGCGAAGTCGTCGAGCGCGGCGACGATCGATTGCAGCGGCGCACCGCTCGCTGCCTGCGCAAGCGCGACCGCGAGCGCCGCATTGGCGAGGTTGTAGGCGCCCGGCATGGCGAGCCTACCAGAGGCAACCTGGCCCGCGATTCGGAGGCCGAAGGGCTGCCCGAGCAGGCTCGGCGCCGCGGCCGTCCAGTAGCTCCCCTCTGCGCCGCTGTCGGTATCCGATGCGACAAGCGCGAGCAGCTCCGCACCTTCGAGCGCCAGCAGGCGATCAGCATAGCCATCGACCGCGCAGACAAAGCCGCGCGGGCTCTTGCCCGCCGCGATGGAGCGGGCGCGCTCCTCGACAAAGAGCATGCGCTTAGCGGCAAAGTAGGACTCCATGTCGCCATGAAAATCGAGGTGGTCCGGCGTCAGGTTGGTGAAGCCTGTGAGGTCGAAATGGACGCCGCCCACCCGCCCCAGCGCAAGGCCGTGGCTCGAGACCTCCATGACGATCGCCCGGGCGCCGCGGGCCAGCCAGCTGGCCGCGATCCGATGGAGCAGCAGGCCGTCGGGCGTTGTGTTGGCAGCCGCCAGCTCCTCGCTCCCGAAGCGATACCCGACCGTTCCGAGGTAACCGCAGGGCAGCCCGACCGCATCGAGCATCCGCTGCACCATGCAGGCCGTGGTGGTCTTGCCGTTGGTACCCGTGACGCCGATGACGGTCAGGTGGTCGAAGGGGTTGCCATAGAAGGCCGCCGCCAGTTCGCCCACCCATCGCTCGCCCTCCTCGCTCACAAGGAGTGCGGGGACCGACAGGCCAGCAAGGGCATCGCGGCGGGTGCCGACGACCGCAACTGCGCCACGCGCGACCGCCTCTTCGATGCGGGCATGGCCATCGACGCGTGCGCCGACGCGGGCCACAAAGAGGCTCCCCGCCACAACCTCGCGTGAGTCGTGGGTCAGGTGCAGCACCGCCGGGTTGCCCGGCGCGAGCTGCTCCATGCGGAGGCCGCGCTGCAGCTCAGCGAGGAGCATTCGTCCCTCCCTTGGGGGCTGCCGGCGCGGCAGGTTTGGCGGGGGCTGCGGGCGCCGCCTGCTTGGCGGGTGGAGCGGGAACGGCAGCCGCGGGCGTGGCAGGCGCTGGCGCGGCAGGGGCCAGAGGCGCAGCAGGCGCGGGCACTCCGCCCTTTGCCGGCTTCGCTGCAGGCTCCGCAGGCGCCGCGAGCAGGGGGTCGCCCAGCTTCAGCGTCACGAAGGCGCCCGCTGCGACTGGCTCACCAGGTGAGGGCTCCTGGCCGACGACGCGGCCGCGGCCCGTAAGACGGGGCTCAAGCTGCAGTACCGCCAGCTGCTGGATGGCCTGCGAGGCGCTCATGCCGAGGAGCTTGGGGACCGTCCGCTCTGCAGGGTCGGAGGTAGCGGCAGATGCCGTAGGATCGCCCTCCGACTCCTCCTCGACCGCCGCAGCGGCGGCCTTCGAAGACGCCGCGGCGCGGAGCCTGCCGATGCCCGACTCCTCGTCCGTACGGTGGCCGGCGCCCGAGCCGCTGCCGTCGTGGTCGGCGGGGAAGATGTTGGCCATGACGAGCGCCTGCGAGGCGACCTCACGGAACAGCGGGGCTGCGACCACGCCGCCGTAGTAGCCTTTGCTCTTGTCGGGGCGCAGGATCATGACCGTGATGGCGAACTCAGGCTGTTCGACCGGCAGATAGCCGGTGAAGCTGGCGAGGTATTCATTCTCGTACTGGCCGGTCTTGTTGCTGAAGAGCTTGGCGGTTCCCGTCTTGCCCGCAACGCGGAAACCGGGGACCCGGCCATTGGTGCCCGTGCCCGCTTCGCTCGTGACCGTCTCGAGCATGAGTGACACCTTCTGCGCCGTCTCCGCCGTAACGGCCTGGGTGCGGACCTCGGGGACCATGATGCGCGGCTCACCTTGATGCGACCGGAGCTCCTTGACGAGCATGGGCCGCATGAGCTTTCCGCCGTTGGCGATCGCAGCGGTCGCAAAGTTGACCTGGAGCGGCGACGCAGAGAAGCCGTAGCCATAAGAGAAGGTGGCGTGCTCTACCTCGCGCCAGGGCGGAGAACGCAGAATACCGCCCGATTCTCCGCCGAGGCCGAGCCCGGTGTTGAGGCCGAAACCAAACGCGCGGAGGTAGTCGAAGTGGTCCTTCTGCGAGAGCTTGAGGCCAAGCTTGAGCGAGCCGATGTTGGAGCTGTACTGGATGACCTCCCAGACCGGGATGACCCCCGCTTCATGGGTGTCCTTCACCGTGTGGCCGCCAATGCGGTAGGAGCCCATGTTGCAGTCGATGAGCGTGTCCGGGGTGACGAGGCCCTTGTCGATGGCGGCCGCGACGGTCACGATCTTGGCGGTTGAGCCGGGCTCGAAGACGTTGCCGATGACGGGGTCGAGCCAGGCCTCCGTAGGGTAGGTGTTGGCGATGTTGGGGTCGAAGGGCGGCCAGGAGGCGAGCGCGCGGAGCTCGCCTGTCGGGACATGCGAGACGATGACGATGCCGTTGGCTGCGCTGAACTTCTCGATGGTCGAGGCCAGCGCCTCCTCCACGAACTGCTGCAGCGGCATGTCGATGGAGAGGACCAGGTCGGAGCCCCGCGCGGCGTCCATATTGGGCATGTCGCCGAGCAGGTAGGTGCGGCGTGCGACGTCGCGCCCGACGGGGTACTCGATGAACTTGCCGCTCAGGTCGCGGTTGTAGCGGCGTTCCACGCCCGATTGCCCCTCAACGCCGTCGCCCTGGATGGTGCCGATGGTCCGCCCCGCAAGGGCTCGGTAGGGATAGATGCGGCGGTACTCGGGCGTGGCAATCAGCGCGCTGATGGTCAAGGCCTGCAGGGCGTCGGAGATCTCCTTGGCCCGCTTGGGCGAGGTGCGGCGCTCCATGACCACATAGCGCGGGAGCTGCGCCGGATCGGACTTGGACCAGGCTGTGAACCTGGCTGCGTCGTAGCCCTCGAGTTTCTTCAGCTGGGCCCGCATTTCGGCCACACAGACCGGTTCGCCGTCGCGCATCAGGTCAAGCGTCTTGGCCTCGTCATCGGCCTTTCCGCAGCGGTAGTCCCCATCGGGGCCGACCGCCTTTGCGACGATCTCGTTGGCGAAGAAATGCCGAGCATCGAAGGCGAGCGTGGGAGCGAGCACGCTCTGCGCCAGCTCACGGCCGTTACGGTCGAGGATGGCACCGCGCGCTGCCTGGAAGCGGGTCTTTGTCTCGCTGCGCCAGTCGCCCCACTCGAGGAACTGCTCGGAGCGGACGATCTGAATCCAGTAGGAGCGGAGCGTCACCGCGAGGAAGACGACGACCAGGACGAGCACCGTCTGGTGAATGCGCTTTGCTACGGTATCGCGCATCTCAGGGCCCCTTCACTTTGATGACCTGGGCCGGCTTTGCAGGTCCGAGCCCCATGCCCTCAGCAGCCTTGCGGCTCGAGTCGGATTCGCTGCTACGGACGGGTGCCTCGAGGTCGAGCCGACGGCCCTCCTCCTCCAGCCGGCGAATCTCCAGAGCGGCGTCTGAGTGCTCATGCGCGAGCCGCAGCGTGTCGAACTCCAGATGAAGCTGCTTGAGCATGACGCCGATGAAGAGCGCGGAGGCTCCGACGATGATGGCGACCCAGAGCAGGTCGGCGTTGCCCACAAGCTTGGGCGCCTTGTTGGATGGTTGCTGCGACATGGCGTTAGGCCTCCCACGCGATGCGGCGAATTGCCCGGATGCGCGCACTCCGCGCGCGAGAGTTTTCGCCCTTCTCGACCTCGGTCGCACCGGCGCCACGCTCGGCCAACTCGAAGTTGGCGCGGCGCCCGCCCGTGACGGGAAGCCCGCGCGGAAGAACGGGGCCCTGGGTGAGTTCGGCAAACCGCCGCTTCACCATCCTGTCCTCGAGCGAATGGAAGGTGATGAGGATGCCGACTCCCCCCATGTCGAGCAGTTCAGGGAGCTGTTCGAGGAGCCGCTCGAGCTCGCCGAGTTCGTCGTTGACCGCAATCCGGAGCGCCTGGAAGGGGAGCGTGGCGGGGTTGTGGCTGCGCTTGGCGCCGCCGCCGACCGCCTTCTCGATCGCCCGCGCCAGTTCGGTCGTCGTCTCGGCCTCGCCCGCGGCGAGCGCCTCCTTCATTGCGGCGGCAACGCGCACCGCGCGTGGCACCTCGCCGTAGCGCCAGAGCACCGTCGCAAGGTCGTTCACGCTGAGCCGCTCGATCAGCTCGCGCGCTGTCTCGCCCTCGCTGCCCATACGCATGTCGAGCGGGCCGGGCCGGCCATAGGAGAAGCCCCGCTCCGCACGGTCGATCTGCTCCGACGAGACCCCGATGTCGGCGATCAGGCCATCGACACGGTAGCGGCCTCGAACGAGGCGTCCGTACTGGCGCTCCTGAACCACCTCATCCACCTGCGAGAAGCGCGATCTGACAACGATGGCGCGGTCGCCTGCGGCAGCCTCGAGGCGGGCCGTGGCAGCTGCAATGGCGGCATCGTCGCGATCGAGTCCGAGCAGTCGGGCCTGGTCGCCGGCGCGCTCCAGAATGGCCATCGCATG
>CAIQPA010000027.1 GCA_903873545.1 uncultured delta proteobacterium | reverse complement strand
GCTGATGGTACAAACCCCGTATCCTGTGCCGGTCCAACTCTCTGTCGCTGCGGTCGCGTTGGCCGCACTGCAACTCCGCGTGTTGCTGGTGCAGGCGCCGGACTCAACGTGGTAGGTGGCGTTGCAACTTGCAGGCGCGCAGGTGCCCCAGCTGCCCGCCACGAAGGCCTGGCTGCCAGTGCCGTTGGCAATGGCGCAGCTCCGTGTATCGCTCACGCAGGCTCCGCTCTCGAGGTGGTAGGTGGCGTTGCAACTTGCAGGCGCGCAGGTTCCATAGCCGCTGCCCGTCCAGCTCTGGCTGCCCGTGCCGTTGGCAATCGAGCAGCTCCGCGTGTCGCTCACGCAGGCGCCGGACTCAACGTGGTAGGTGGCGTTGCAACTTGCAGGCGCGCAGGTCCCGTAGGCGCTGGTGACGCTGTTCCAGGTCTGGGTTGCTGCGGTCGCGTTGGCCGCACTACAACTCCGCGTGTCGCTCACGCAGGCGCCGGACTCAATGTGGTAGGTGGCGTTGCAGCTTGCAGGCGCGCAGGTTCCATAGGCACCACCGCTCCAAGTCTGCGTGCCGGTGCCATTGGCGATGCTGCAGCTCCGCGTATCGCTCACGCAGGCGCCCGACTCGATGTGGTAGGAGGCAGAGCAGGCGGTCGCGGTGCAGCTGCCATAGGAACTGGTGCCGCTGTTCCAGCTCTGTGTTGCTACCGTGGCGTTCGCAGACGAGCAGCTCCGCGTGTTGCTGGTGCAGAGGCCCGACTCAAGATGGTAGGCGGTGCTGCAGATGCAGCCGGTCGTGCAGCCATTCGTCTCGCTCCCATCGCCGTCGTCGCAGAGCTCCGCGCCATCGACGAGGCCGTTGCCGCAGTAGGTGGCCGCGCCGGGCTCGAGCTGGCAGGTCGCGTTGCAAACCTCGCATGTGTTGAGACCGTAGGCGCAAACCTCGGTCGCAGCGTTGCCATCGTCGCACTGCTCCGCGGGATCAACAACCGCATCGCCGCAGATGGTACGGATGCAGATGCTGCCGAACGGGCGATACCCCTCGTTACAACTTGACGGAGCACAGCTTCCATAAGCACCACCGCTCCAAGTCTGCGTGCCGGTGCCATTGGCGATGCTGCAGCTCCGCGTGTCGCTCACGCAGGCGCCTGCCTCCAGATGATAGTCACTGTTGCAACTCACAATGTTGCAGGTGCCCCAGCTGCCGCTCCAGTTCTGGATCCCCGTGCCGTTGGCAATCGAGCAGCTCCGCGTGTCGGTCACGCAGGCACCAGATTCCAGATGATAGGAGGCATCGCAGCCCGTCGCTGTACAGGCGCCATAGGCGGAGCCTGTCCAGGTCTCGGTCGCCGCCGTCGCGTTGGAGAGCGCGCAGTCGCGTGTGTCGCTCGCGCAGGCGCCGCTCTCAAAGTGATAGGTCGACGCACAAGCGGTCGCCGTGCAGCTGCCATAGGCACTGGTGCCGCTGTTCCAAGTCTGGCTGCCGGTGCCGTTGGCGATGGAGCAGCTCCGCGTATCGCTCACGCAGGTGCCGGACTCCACGTGGAAGGAGCCTTCGCAACCCACGACCTCGCAGGCTCCGAACTCGGTACCCGTCCACACCTGCTGGCCGCTGCCATTGGGAATGGAACAACTCCGAACGTCAGAGACGCAGAGGTAAAGTTCAGGGTCCAGGTGAAAACCCTCGCTACAGACGCAGAGCAACGAGCAGCCACCAACACCGTTGTCGGAGCCCTCGTCGCACAGCTCCGTCGGGTCGAGAAATCCATCTCCGCAGAAAGTCACGGCGCCTGGCTCGAACTGGCAGGTGGCGTTGCAGACCTCGCAGGAGGCTTCGCCATAGATGCACTCTTCGGTCAGGACGTTACCGTCGTCGCAGCCCTCGCCGGCCTCCAATGAGCCGTTGCCGCAGACCTCGCCCGCGTCGGTCGCTGTGTCTTCGGCGATGTCGGTGGCAGTGTCCTCGGCCGTATCAGTGGCAGTGTCCTCGGCGGTGTCGGTCGTCGTGTCCTCGGCCGTGTCGGTCGCTGTGTCGGTCGCAGTATCGTCTACCGTATCAGCGGCCGTATCGGGCGCTGTGTCCTCGGCCGTATCGGGTGCTGTGTCCTCGGCTGTGTCCTCGGCTGTATCGGTCGCTGTGTCCTCCGAGCCGGTGTCGGGCGCAGTATCGGTTCCGCTATCCGCTTCGGTATCGGCTGCAGCATCACCGCCGGTGTCCGCCTCCGACCCGCCGGTATCACCAGACCCAGCCGTGTCGCCGACGGGGCCCTGAATCGTCTCGATCGTCAGGCCTTCGCAGCCCGTAACAGAGAACAGGATGCCGGAGAGCAGCAACAGACGGCGAATCTGGTTCAACATGGTTCACCTGAACAGAGTTGTTTCGGACGAAGAGCGAAGGCTGACGATCGCAGCTACCAGCGAACCGCCACTTGGATTGCGGTCGGAGAGATGAGCAACCGGGTCGTGCGGGAGTCGTCACCGTCCATAAGGTCGAGCGTCACGAAGGTTGCGCCCGTCAGCGCCGCGACACCTGCCAACCCGTAGATTGTGAGGAGCGGCATCTTGGCATCCTCGATGCTCGTCGCGAGCGTGATGCGCCGGGCCTGATCGCACGACGGTGTTCCTGCTACGCAGGCCGCGGTGAGCGTCGTGTACTCGTCACGGTCTTCGGCGCCGGCGTTGTTGTAGAGCAAGCCTCCCACGCCCGCGAGCGCACCCACTCCCAACAACCCGTATCCCGAGTTTCGGAGCGCCCTCGACCGCGGTGCGACCGGCAGCGGAGCCGCGGTCGCATTCATGATACTGGGCGCGGTGACCTGCGGCGCTGGGGGCTGCACCACCGTTGGCTGGGGCTGGGAACCACACTTATCCACTGCCGCCTTCGTCTTAACAAACTCGTTTGCTGTCTCGTCGAAGTTCGGTGCCGCGCGCCAGCGCTTGAGCCAGCCGCGCGCCTGCAGGCACTGCCCGGCATCGGCGCTGAAGAAGGTGATTTCTGCCAGCATCCCTGCCAAACTCACCGTTATGGGCTTACGATCCTCGTCCGGGAGCCCCGGCTCCGCCAGCCACTCTTCAAACTGTGGCACACAAGCTGCCCGAACCGAAATAGACTCCTGCCGCGCTGCCGCCTGCTCCTCTGGCTTGGCGGCAAACAGCCG
Organism: uncultured delta proteobacterium; assembly: GCA_903873545.1. GTDB lineage: Bacteria > Myxococcota_A > Bradymonadia > REDH01 > REDH01 > CAIWGR01. The sequence continues at coordinate 1,607 of CAIQPA010000027.1, read as the reverse complement.
CTCGTCCGAGGCAGCAATGCGGTCCATGCAGGCGCCATAGGCGTCAGCGGAGAACGGAGCGGCGGCGGCGGGAGCGGCCAGCACAAGGCAAAACAACAAGAGCAGCAGACGCATTCGTAAAGCCCCGAAAGAGTTCAATGCCCGACTTCTAGCAGGTTGGTTGCAGGGGGTCACTGCAAGATCCGAGCGGTGCAGCAGCCGAGATTCACCGGGGGGAATGAGCGAGCTCGGCGTCACAGCAGCAGAACTGCCTGGATTGCGCCCTTCCCTATACAAGAATCAGAAGGCGCGAGCCGGTTAGGTCAGGGGGCAGTGCGGGCGAGGCGGAGACCGTAGATTGAGAAACGTGCGGTGGGACTATTGCCCATGCGGTCGGCCGCTCGCTGGCCAAGGCTACGAATATTCCACGCTCCGCCCCGAGCAACCCGGCTGAAACCGGGCGAGGTCGGGGGCCCGATTGGATCAGCAACGCGACCAGGATAGTTCCCAAACCAATCGGTCTGCCACTCGTAAACACTTCCTAGCGTGTCATACAACCCCCACGAATTTGGCGCCTTGGATTTCACCGGTCGAGTGCGCTCGCCACTGTTTCTGCACCACCAGGCGATGCCATCAAGGCTTGGCTGTGGCGTTGTGCAGTCATCGACCGCTCCGCTCAGATTGCCCAGGTAGGTTGCCGTTGTTGTGCCAGCTCGGGCCGCATACTCCCACTCGCTCTCGGTGGGGAGCCGGTAGCCCGTGCAGGTGAGGCCCGCGAAGGTTGCGTTCGTGCAGCCGCTGTGGATGCCGTCCTTCCAGCCGTTGGTGGGGTCGGCACAGCCCGTAAGGGCGTAGCAGGAGGTGAGTCCCTCTGCTCTAGACCTAGCGTTTGCGAAACCTATGGCACTGTACCAGTCAAGATACTCCACGGGGCCAGAATCATTCGCGTTCTCGCTCGAGCGACAACCTCCGCTCGTACACGTTGTGTTTTGAAAATAGGACGGATTGAGCCCGCCGGAGACCGCCTTCCACTGCCCCTGCGTAACTTCACTTTCGCCCAAAAAGAAGGAGCGCGTCAAGGTCACCTCGTGCTGCGACTCATCCGTCTCCCGACCGAGTTCAGTCGTTGGAGAACCCATCACGAAGGTGCCGCTAGGCACCCACACCATGTCCGTTGGAGCGCAGCGGTCATTGGCGGTGCCGGCTGGGCCTCGCGAACAGAACCCAGATGAACACTCCGCGTTCGAAGTACACAGCGCGCCGAGAGGAGCCGTTGTGTAGTCTCTGGCAAGACAGATGCTGCCGCCGGTGATCGCCACGCAGGAAAGGCCGGTCGGGCAGTCCACCGCCGTGGTGCAATCGATCGAACAGCCGTTCTGTGTCGTTCCATCGGCGGCTTCGAGCGTAACATTGCAAAGCGCCTCAACGCCGTTGAAGTTGCCGCACGAGGCGCCGGGCGTCGAGCAGGTGGGCGTGCAGTTCGCAGCCGTCGCATCGCCCACACAAATCTGACCATCCGCGCAGCCGCCGGTCGTGGGCGTACCGCACAGGCTGAAGGCCCGCACAACAGGGAAGCAGGCGCCGACCTCTTCCTCCGTGCCGTCATCATCCAGGTCCTGCAGCAGCGG